>JBATIW010000232.1:0-13354 GCA_049668005.1 Maribacter sp. | reverse complement strand
CCATCTTCCAAAACTTTGATTATGGTGGGTTTTGCAGCCTCGATTCTATTTGTATCGGTAACATTGAATTCTTCATCCAATGGCACATTAAAATCAACTCGAATCAATGCTTTCTTGTTCTCAAAATTAAAATCGTCAATGGTCATCATGGTACTTCGCTTTAAATGAATGCCAAAGGTAAAGATTTATAGGCTTCTGATAAAAATTAGAACACCATAATTTCCTGTTTTATGGCATTTATTTACTTATCCAAAAAAACTATCTTTGGCTTATGTTGTTCAATGAAATTTTAGGACTAGCACATATAAAAAACCACTTGGCCTCAAGTGCTGATGCAGGTCGCATTCCACATGCACAATTGTTTATTGGACCAGAAGGTTCGGGTACTTTGCCAATGGCCTTGGCATATGCCCAATATATTATCTGTGGCAACCAAAATGCAGAAAATAATGGGCAGCAAAACCTTGCATGCAATGTGAAGTGCAATGGCCTTTCACATCCCGACATGCATTTTGCATTTCCGGTTTCAAACTCAGATAAGGTAAAAAGCCATGCTGTGAGCAATCACTATATGGAAGAATGGCGACAATTTATCAAGGAACAACCGTATGGAAATCTTTTTGACTGGTATCGTTTAATTGGAATTGAAAAGAAACAAGGACAAATAGGGGTTGACGAAGCGCATGATATTGTCAAAAAACTTTCCTTGAAATCCTATGAAGGTGGATATAAGGTAATGCTGATCTGGATGGCCGAAAAAATGAACAGCGCAACAGCAAACAAACTTCTGAAGCTGATTGAAGAACCGCCTCAAAAAACCGTTTTTCTTTTGATTGCACAAAATGAGGAACAAATTATTCAAACTATCAAATCCCGTTGTCAAACATTACACTTTCCTCCTCTGGCCGAAGCGTCAATGGCTAAAGCACTAGAGGATAAAGGACTACTTCGTGAAGAAGCATTACGGCTGGCCCATGAGGCAAATGGCAATTTCAATAAGGCCTTGGATTTAATGAATAACGATTCGGAAGACTTGGTCTTTGAAAAGTGGTTTGTACAATGGGTGCGAAGCGCCTTTAAGGCTAAAGGAAATAAAGCAGCAATTCATGAACTTATACTTTGGGCCGAAGAAGTTGCGAAGACCGGAAGGGAAACCCAAAAAAAATATTTACAGTATTGCATTACTGTTATGCGACAAGCCATGCTGATTAATTTCAATGTAAAGGAATTGGCATTCATGCGGATCCATGCAGACGGTTTTCAACTGGAAAAATTCGCTCCTTTTATTCACGAAAACAATATTTTGGATATTGTTGGGGAATTGGAAGAAGCCATTTATCATATTGAACGTAATGGGAATTCGAAAATAATCCTTACCGATCTATCGATAAAATTGACTCGCTTATTGCATAAAAAAGAAAGCCCATTTGTGAATTAACCTGACTTTTAAAACACCCAAAATGGAACACCTATTAAATAACGCAACCGAAATTCTTCTTTTATTGTTTTTAGTGATAACATTTGTACAAAGTGGACTTGATAAGATGATGGATTGGAACGGAAATCTCTCTTGGCTTAAAGGACATTTTGCAGAAAGTCCTTTAAGGAATATGGTACCTTTACTTTTAGGTATCATTCTTATCATTGAGATGGTCGCCGGAATGCTATGTGCAATTGGAATTTATCAATTTACTGTTTCGGGCGAAAGCATTTTGGCTTTCTATGGTGCAATCATAGCTTCTATTGCCTTATTGATGTTGCTTTTTGGTCAGCGGTTGGCAAAGGATTATGATGGGGCAAGAACCATTGCTATATACTTCATCCCTGCCATTTTTTTGGTCTTTTTACTACAATCTTAAAACAAAAAACCCCGACCGTTAGTCAGGGTTATTAGATTCCTGTCTTCACAGGAATGACATTTCTTAAGTACTTACTTTTTGTACTTGTCGTTTAAAATCTTAGTGATTTGAGTTGTCAAATCATTGGCATCAGTACCATAAAGTACACTACCGCCATCACCTCCACCTAATATATAGGTATAAGCGTTGGTTTTACCAAAAGCCTTGATTTCTTTCTTTACTTTGTTTACTAGGCTATCCATTTCAGTTTGACCTGCCAATTGCAATTGTTGTTCCTCCTGCTGCAATTGTTGTCCTATAAATTGCCCTTTTTGTTGCATAATGGCATATTCTTCCTGGGCTTTCTTTTGCGCCATTTTTTGAGCCTTATTTTGAAAAGCTTGGGCTTCAATTTGGAAAGCTTGTGAAATACTGTCCTTTTTTTTGCCAAAAGCATCCAATTTGGTTTTGTATTTGGCCTCTACATCAATTTTCTCTTGGTAGTCGTTCATCAACTTCACATTATCAACATAACCGATTTTCTCTTGTTGGCAAGATACCATCATCAATATCACAATAGCCCATACTAATTTTTTCATTTTCTATGATTTAAATATCCTTCTTGAAAAAGAATTGATTTTTGAATTGCGCAAAAATAGGAAAGGTTTTTAAAACTATCTCTTTTATTCCACAAATTATGATTGACTCAAAAACGTAGTTGACGCGATATTTTAAAAATGGCGAATTAATTTTACTAAGTGAAAATCATGCTATAATTTTTACTTATAGAAACATCGCATATGTATTGTTTAAAGCTATCATAATTCAGTCCTTAAAATGTATGGAAATCAAACTTTTTTGCAAACTGAGACCTTACATCCGCAAAGACATAAAAAAAGCCCGTAAAACGCCTTAAAATTGCTTTTATCCTCTTTTTAGGATGTAAATATGGGAAGAGTACTCCTTGCTGCTCCAAGCCTTTACATTTGATAAAAATCCTATTACAAAAGCTCGTAAATAATTCTGATGCCCTGTTTTATATTTTTCTGAAAGCATGGAAACATAGAACGAATCAAAAACCATAGGTTTGATATTTACGACTTTCATACCATGGCCAGAAAATAATTTTTCGATGGCTTCTTTTGAAAAATGCCAAAGGTGCCTCGGCGCGTCATAGGCCGCCCAAAAATTTTTATAATGTTGTGCGTCGTATGATTTAAAATTTGGAACTGCAACAACAAGGGTTCCTTTTTTATTTAATAAAGCAACCAATTTTTTAATCTCGTCATTAAGATTCGGTATATGTTCCAGAACATGCCAAAGTGTGATTACGTCATATTTGTTGTCCGGAAGTGTTGCTAAACTTACACATAAATCAATTCCTTTTTCTTGAGCCCTTATTTTGGCATCCTCGTTTGGCTCTACCCCTTGAACATCCCAATCCTTCCTTTTTGCAGTTAACAGGAAATCGCCAGTACCGGCACCGACATCCAATAGTGTTTTTCCATCGGAGCTATATTGATTGATAAGTCTGACTTTTTTAGAAAGACTATATTTTTTTACGACATGATATATCCTTTCGAAAAAAGATTTACTGGAATCTGTATGTGAAATGTAATTTTCACTCTTGTAGTATTTGTCAAGATCTAATGGTTGTGGTCTAGTAACCAACATTTTCAAGGATTCGTCATAGAGAAGTTCAAACTCCTCACCGGTAACGGTATAATCCTTAGTTTTTAAATACGACTTCATTATAATTATTAGTAGACAAGTATTCTCTTTTGAGAGTCCGAAGATACTCCAAAACTGCTTCCCGTGAAAGCGAATTCATTTGCAAGCAATCCTTTTCGAAATCGCTATAGACTTCGATCGCGATATACCAATTACCTACTCTCGAGTATCCGGTATCCTCACCTGAGAAATAAGGATCCATATCATTATTGCCCAATGCTGCATTTGTGAATACATCAAGTAGCACTGGAAATAAGTTAATGGTCTTGTCTGGGATTTCAACTTCATAAAAAGAAAAGAAGTATTGTCGCCCGTTTGTTGAAAAGGGCACGTCATCATATACCTTCTCATCGTTCAGTCGGAACGTTGTGTTTACATAATCATAGAAATGATCCACATCTTTTGGGTCTTCAAATACAAACATTTCCCGTTTAGGCAAATCTCTTTTAAAAGATTCCCCTTTTGTAATTCTGTAATCATTTATATTCGGTGCAATACGCAAAGGAATGCAAGAATTCAGAAAGAGAAATGAAATAACAATAGGTAATAAAGATCTCATTTTCGGCCAGATTAGATACGTTCTAGACATCAAAAATCAAGCCATACCATTGTTCTATCCATCACGAAACCCATTGGATAAGGATTCCTAGCATAATTCGGAAAAAACCCTTTTTGGGATTTATTCATGCTATTGTTCCACGTGGAACAATGCTTATTCAACGCCCCATAAAAACTAGAAGCACACTAATATCAGATGGCGAAACGCCACTTATCCTTGAAGCTTGGGAGATAGTAACCGGACGAATTGCCTCGAGCTTTTCTCTGGCTTCATAAGACAATGATTTTAATTTGGAGTAATCAAAACCATCTGGAATCTTCACATTCTCAAGTCGGTGTAATTTATCTGCATTGTTCTTCTCCTTTTGTATATATCCAGAATATTTTACTTGTATCTCTGTCTGTTCCATGACCTCCCTGTCCAGTTTGTTATCCGTCACAAAATTGGAAACCGGCCGCAATTGCATCATATGATCCATTGTCACTTTAGGCCTCGAAAAAGCCTTAAACATTTTATCTGATTGCTTAACCACAGCGGAATCAACACTTTCCAAAATAGGATTTATATCCTCAGGACTAACACTTGTGTTTCTGAAAAACTGTATAAATGCATTAGACTTTCTTTCCTTTTCCTCCATACGTTCTAACCGCATATCCGATGCTAATCCGATTGAATGACTTTTTGGGGTAAGTCTTAAATCTGCATTATCCTGTCGTAGAAGTGTACGGTATTCAGCACGTGATGTGAACATGCGATAGGGTTCTTCCGTGCCTTTAGTTATAAGGTCATCAATCAAAACACCAATATAAGCCTCATTTCGTTGTAAAATAAAAGGTTCCCTTTCATTAATCTTTAAATGCGCATTTATACCAGCCATCAATCCCTGGGAAGCAGCTTCTTCATAACCCGTAGTGCCATTTATCTGTCCAGCAAAATATAAGTTACCTATTAACTTCGTTTCCAACGTATGCTTTAATTGGGTAGGAGGAAAATAATCATACTCAATTGCGTATCCTGGTCTAAAGAACTTGACATTCTCAAATCCAACTACTGATTTTAAGGCCTTGAATTGAACATCCTCGGGCAAAGAAGTAGAAAAGCCATTTACATATACTTCAACGGTGTTCCATCCCTCAGGTTCTACAAACAATTGATGACTGTCTTTATCAGCGAAGCGATTGATCTTATCCTCTATTGATGGACAATATCTTGGGCCAATACTTTTTATTCTACCATTGAACATTGGGGAACGTTCAAACCCTTCACGTAATAAATCATGAACCATTTTACTGGTATGGCTCATATGACAATCCCTTTGTTCGGATAGGGTGGGCGAATCCAAATACGAGAATTTTTCGGGGATGGTATCCCCCGGTTGAACAATCATCTTGGAATAATCCAAAGAACGGCCATCAACCCGTGGTGGTGTACCTGTTTTCATTCTACCGCTATCAAAACCCAATCCTGTAAGTTGTTCCGTAATTCCAGTTGCCGCCTTTTCACCTGCCCGACCACCTCCAAATTGCTTTTCCCCAATATGAATCAATCCATTTAAGAAGGTGCCATTCGTTAATACAACTGCTTTTCCTTTAACCTCAAGCCCCAGGGCTGTTCTTACGCCAACAACCCTATCTCCTTCCAAAAGAAGACCGTTTACCATTTCCTGGTAAAAATCAACATTAGGGGTATTCTCCAATGCTAATCTCCATTCCTCAGCAAAACGCATTCTATCACTCTGTGCACGAGGACTCCACATTGCGGGTCCCTTAGATTTATTCAACATCTTAAATTGAATGGCAGATTTGTCAGTTACAATTCCACTATATCCACCCATCGCATCAATCTCGCGAACAATTTGTCCTTTTGCAATTCCCCCCATAGCAGGATTACAAGACATTTGCCCTATGGTCTGTAGGTTCATCGTAACCAACAACGTTTTAGAACCCATATTAGCGGCGGCAGCGGCAGCCTCAGCCCCAGCATGTCCACCTCCCACAACTATAACATCATATTCCTCTCCAAACATAATTCTTAATTTTGTTCCACGTGGAACAATTTAATCTTTTCATCCTCTTTACTCCGCATAATCATTGCCTCCTCGTTTGTCTTATCATTGTAACCGAGCAAATGGAGAATACCGTGCACCATTACCCGTAATAACTCCTCTTGAAAAGTTCTGTTGAAAATACCAGCATTCTCTTTCACCCTTTCAGTCGATATAAAAACATCCCCGCTAATAACTTGTCCATCAGAATAATCGAAAGTGATGATATCCGTAAAGCTGTTATGCTTTAGGTGCTTTTGATTAATCTTGAGCAAATACTCGTCCTCACAAAAGATATAGCTAATATTTCCTGGAATAGCCTTTTCAGATTCAATTACCCTAGTAATCCAATGGGAATAATTGTCTGATAAACTTAACCTGAAATCCCCTTCATGAAAAAACTCAATCATTACTTTTGAAATATTCCTTGACCTTATTTTGAAAAATTTGGCGCAAAGGTAGTGCTTGTCTATTTAATATCTCAATTTCATTTCGATAGTTATCTAGCGCTGAGGGTTTAGTAAGAATCGGGTTTTGAAAAGTATTCGTATTCGTATTACTTTCCCGTTCCGACTTTTTGCCCTTTTTTAATGCAGCATTTTCAAGTTTCAATAACTCATATGCAATGTTATTGATCCTATTCTTCGCCCGTTGGGTAACCCCATTTTCCAATAAATCATTCTCGAAATCCTCCATTTGTCTAATTAGCTTTTCGCCAAGCTTTCTGTCCCCTGCATTTATCATATCCAACAATTGCTGTTCCAATTGTTGACGCAACATTTGTTGCTCCTTATAAATTTCATAAATTTCCTTTAACTCTTCCTCACTAGTCTGGCCCTGACCTGTACCCTTTTCTTTACCATTCCCACTTCCACTATTGCCATTCTCACCTTCTTTTCCATTTTTTCCATCACCTGGTTTAGAGCCTTCTTCCCCTTCACCATCTTTGCCTTCTTCCCCTTGTTGGCCCTTTCCTTCCCCTTCCTTGGGTTTACCTACCTCGGATTGGCCCATTCCGTCCATCTTTTCTTTCAATTCCCCTTGTCCCTTAATTATATCAGGTAATTGAAATCCTTCCTGACTACTTCCCGAACCCGATCCAGATTGCATGCTCTGTTGCATATTATCCAATATATCTGCCAAAAAATCCGCCAAATTATTACTTGCGTTCAAAACATATTTTTGATAAGATACTCCTTGGTACATTTGATTTTCAGCAATACTTTCAAGTGACCTATCTATATTGTAATACACATCGGTAATTTGCTCATTAACAAATTCAGATAGTTCCGCTCGTCGTAACGACAAAGCAAACAAACTATCATCTACATGTTCAAAAAGACTGCGTAAAGCATTTTGCTTCCTTACCGTCGTTGAAAAATTTGTAATGTCCAAATCCGCTGCTTCTATGGCTTCAAACAAGTTTTCCTGCTTAAAGGAAAAAGTTATTAGATTATCCAATATCTGACGTAGCATCTCCGCATCCTCAGTTATCGTTGAGCCTCCGGAAGCCCCCGCAGAAGAAGTTTCCAGCTCCTTAGCCATTTCCTTCATTTTTTGAGCGGCGGATTTTTGTTTTTGCTTGGCACTAACGGCATTTTGCTCTTTGGTCATTGGCTCTGAAGACTCTTCCTCGCCTTGATGTTTATTTATTTCTTCCAAAGCCTCTTTTTGGTCTTGTTTTATCGCCTCCTCTTTGGATTCATCTATTTTAAGGTCTATTGGTTTTTTTAAATCCTCATTATCCTTTTTAAGTTCATTCAATTCTTCTGACAACTTTTCAAAATCCGTATTTAATTCTTCCTGCTCCTTATTTGAAAAATCCTCGCCAAGTTTCAATTCAGACAAATCATCCTGTTGTTTACTTAATTTATTTAAATCACTGGCCAATTGCGCCGCTTTTTCAGTGACATAGTATCGTTTGGTAAGTTCAAGGAGTTGTTCCAGATTTCGCTTGCTGTTTTGTTGCTTTTTACTTAATTCATCCAAGCGTTTGGTCAGCTCTTCCTTATCTATTTTATCGGCAATCTTGTTTAACTCCTCTAATAACTTTTCATTCTTTTTTGCCTCCAATTCCTGACGTTCAAGACGTTCCTGCAAGAGCCTATTCAAGCTATCCTCCTCATTGGTCTTGTCCAGGTTTTCTTTTAATTGCTTGCTGAACTTTTGCATCAGGTTCTCTTGTTCCTGTTGCTTTTTAAGAAAGTCCTTTATTTGATTCTGGTCATTGTAGTTTAACTGTTCTTTCTCCTTTTGTTCCCTGTTTATTTCATCAAGTGTCTCTTGTTGTTCTTTGAACTTTTCCAAGGATTTATCCATATTGCCTATTATTGCCTGTTGTGTTTTCAGGTCCTTGTTCTGTAGTTCACTCTTATTCAATAAAGTGCTACTAAACAATTGACTTTTGACGGACTTACCCCCATGAATAGCATCATTGTCCTTTGAAACAAAATAATAATGGTAGACAGTACTGTCGTCTAGCCTTAAACCCGATGGAAAAGTGTAATAAAATTGATTGAAATTAGAATTTGGATTACTAATCCCTACAACTTGTTCTTCGTCCTGATTGGATTCTGGATAACAAATCAACTTAATACTGGTCAATTTATAGTCATCTGAAGACTCCCCAACGAAATAGGATGTATTCGGGTTTAAGGAATCCAAAATCTGTTCGACCTTTATTGTAGGGTAAGCATCTTTTATTACTGTAAATCGATAATCCAATTTTTCATAATTCTTTACATTACTGTTGGATGTTGAAATTTGATAATCATAGTTATTATAAATGCTCTTGGAAAGCGAGAACTCTTCATCGGACTTATTAAAATTCCAAATGGTATCTTTTTCGATCAATTGCACCTCTTCCGTATTCTTACCAACCACTTTCCAGGAAACTTTGGTTCCTTCCGGTATAATTGCATTGCCAGTACTCTTTAAGGATTCTGACTTTTTATTAAGATAGGCTGGGTACTCAAGTGCTAATTCAAAATTTTGAATAACCGGAGTTTTTAATACGTTAAGACGGTATATTTTTGATTCTACCTTTCCTGAAAAGAATTGAAATTCAGAAGCTTCCAATGGCGGTATGAACGTATATTTATAATTACCATTCTCCTCTTGTAGTAGAAGCTCCTTATCGTTTATCCTAATATTTACAGCGTCTGGACGTACCTCTCCACTTGTAGTAACATAAATCGTATACGATTCGTTTTCTAAGACCTCCAAGGTCGTGGATAGCAATTCAAACTTAAAAGGTGCAGGTGGTTCATAAGCCAGATCATAATTGACAACTCTATCGTAAGAACTGAAAAAGGAACTTAAATTACCTGTCAATCCAACCAATCCAATTAGTGCAAAAGGTATACTCAAGTACTTTGCATACTTAAGGTTTTCCCTAAAATCAACGGCCCTTGTAAAGGGTACAGGACTAAGGGTCCTTGATCGTTGCTCTATGCTCGCCAATAATAATTCCGATTGGTTTTTATCATCAGCCAGGTCGAGTAAATTATATAATTTATCCTCCACTTCGGGAAAGTGTTTTCCGATTAACTGAGACGCCGCTCTATTGCTAATCCCCCTTTTAACTTTAAACAAATAAAGCAGTGGTGTAAAGATGAATTTGTACAACAAGATCAGTCCTGCCAAAATAAAACAGAAAAAAAGTACCATTCTTCCGTTGGAATTCAACCATAGAAAATACTCAAGGCCTAAAACCACAAGTAAAAACAAAAGACCTAATACCAAGAATAGCAGCGCACCCTTTATCAGCATTTTGGTATAATACTTCTTTGTAAAGTGGTTTAATTTATCAAGTATGTTGTGATACGTATGCAATTTGGGCTATATTTAATACCAAGATAATTGATAAATCAAACTTAGTTGGCAAAATATTGTTAAAAGGTAACAGATGAAAGATTTAAAGTATTTAGCCGCATTTACTTTGCCTCTATCTGCGGTTATCAGCTTTTATTTTCAAGGATACTGGAGTTATTTTACCCCCTTTTATGCCTTTGTCATCATTCCTGTGTTAGAATTGCTATTGCCCTTAGATAGTTCGAACCTCGGCGAACATCAACGTGAGGTAAAAAAGCACAAGCCTTTTTTTGATTGGTTGCTCTATTTAAACGTACCTCTAATATATGGTCTATTAATATACGCTCTTTGGTATGTATCGTCGCATGCTGTATCCAACACCGAGATAATTGGTTTGACCCTTTCCTTAGGTATTGTCCTAGGAACTAACGGAATTAATGTCGCCCATGAATTGGGGCACAGGATAAAAACCAAGGAACGCTATTTGGGGAAACTCCTTTTGCTTCCCTCTTTGTACATGCATTTTTATATTGAGCATAATTTTGGTCATCATGTAAATGCCGCCACACACGAAGATCCGGCAACAGCAAAATATAAGCAAACCTTATATTCGTTCTGGATTACCTCTGTAATTCGACAGTATAAAAATGCTTGGAAATTGCAACAAAAACTACTTATTCAGAACAGAACACCTATGTTTTCTCCAAAAAATGATATGCTTTGGTATGTAGTATTTCAAATAGCGTACCTATTGGGTATATTTTTAATCTTTGGTCAAACTGGCCTTCTTTTCGCCCTTGGAGCTGCCATCGTTGGGTTTTTATTGCTGGAAACGGTAAATTATATAGAACATTATGGTCTCTTACGAAAGAAATTGCCGTCAGGGCGGTATGAACGCGTAAAGGAAGTGCATTCCTGGAATAGCAATCATGTTGTTGGTCGTATCGTTTTATATGAACTGACCAGACATAGTGATCATCATTATAAATCATCCAAGAAATATCAGCTTTTGGACTATCATGACAGTTCGCCCCAAATGCCATATGGTTATCCTACATCAATGGTTATGTCATTTCTGCCCCCCCTTTGGTTTAAAGTAATGAACCCAAGAATTCCTGCAGAAATGAAAACTTCATTGAACAAATGAATATTAACTGAAGCTCTTTTTTCAACCTATTGCTTAGTTACCCTTCAAGAATTCAATCTTTAAGGCAGAGCAGACTGCCTTTTTTATACCTTTGCATTTCAATTTTTTAACTATGCCCAAAAAAGTAAGAGTCAGATTTGCCCCCAGTCCAACTGGGCCTTTACATATTGGTGGCGTGCGTACTGCCTTGTTCAACTATTTATTTGCCAAAAAGCACAAGGGCGATTTCATATTACGAATCGAGGATACCGATCAACACCGATATGTTGAGGGTGCTGAACAATATATTATCAATGCTTTGGACTGGTGTCAAATACCTTATGATGAAGGGCCCGGCAAAGACGGCGGCTTTGGACCGTACCGCCAAAGTGAGCGTAAACAGCTCTATAAGCAATATGCAAACGAATTAATAAGTAGGGGTAAGGCATATTACGCTTTTGACACTCCTGAAAAGTTAGACTTTCACCGAAAAGACCATGAAGCCAACGGAAAGACCTTTATCTATAATTGGCATAACCGGTTGAAACTGATTAATTCTTTATCGTTATCAACTGAAGAAACTCAGGCAAAGCTCAATGCCAAAGAAGATTACGTGATACGTTTTTTAACTCCACAAGATCAAAAATTACAACTTAAGGATATTATTAGAGGTGATATTGAGATAGATACAAACATACTTGATGATAAAGTCCTTTTTAAGAGTGACGGTATGCCTACCTATCATTTGGCCAATATTGTAGATGATCATTTAATGCAGATAAGCCATGTTATTCGCGGGGAAGAATGGCTACCCTCTTTGGCACTGCACCAATTACTTTATGATGCTTTTGAATGGGATGCACCAGAATTTGCACACCTTCCTCTGATTATGAAGCCCGTTGGAAAGGGTAAATTAAGCAAACGTGATGGAGAAAAGATGGGATTCCCGGTATTTCCATTATCATGGAACGAGTCACAAGGTTATCGTGAAGCGGGCTACTTTCCGGAAGCAGTTACCAACTTTTTGGCAATGTTAGGATGGAATCCTGGTACAGAACAGGAAGTTTTTGATTTGGAAGACCTAGTGCAGGCATTTACCCTGGAACGCGTACATAAGGGGGGTGCCCGCTTTGATCCTGAAAAGACCAAATGGTACAATCATCAATACTTACAAAAGAAAACTAATGATGAGTTGGCCGATTTGTTTAGATTAGACCTGGTCAACAAGGATATTCCTGGCTACGCCCAGCATGGCAAGTATGTTGAAAATGTAGTGTCGTTAATAAAAGAGCGGGCAAGTTTTGTATCAGACTTTTGGGAATTAAGTGATTACTTCTTTGAATCTCCCTCTAATTTTGAAGAAAAAGCAGTGCGTAAACAATGGAAGGAGGATACTCCCCAAATAATGAGCGCCCTTATCGAAGTCTTGGAGGGTATTGAAGATTTCTCTTCTGAAAATGTGGAAACATTGGTAAAGGAATGGATCAATGAAAAAGAACTTTCTTTTGGTAAAGTTATGCCTCCATTGCGATTAGTAGTTGTAGGAGCTATGAAAGGGCCGCATTTGTTCGATATTTTGGGAATGATCGGAAAAGCTGAAAGTATCTCAAGAATCCAAAAGGCGATTTCTATAATTTAAGTTCAAGAATTGTAACAAATAGGCCGATTTTCCTACAGATATAATAAAGCGATTTTGTAAATTCATACACTAACTAAATCTTATATACCATGGGTAATTTTTTTCTTATACCGATTATTTTTTTAGGACTAATCATTCTATTTTCATCTTTCTTCATCGTAAAACAACAAACGGCGGTCATTATTGAGCGATTTGGTCGATACCACAGCATACGTCAATCTGGCTTACAAATGAAAATCCCACTTGTTGATCGTATTTCGGCCAGACTGGGCTTGAAAATACAACAATTGGATGTCATCATTGAAACAAAAACTTTGGACGATGTCTTTGTTAAACTAAAGGTTTCTGTACAATATGTTGTTATCAGGGAAAAAGTATATGAGGCTTTTTATAAGTTAGAATATCCACATGATCAAATAACGTCTTACGTTTTTGATGTGGTACGTGCTGAAGTGCCTAAAATGAAATTGGATGATGTTTTTGTTAAGAAAGACGATATTGCCATAGCTGTAAAGTCTGAATTGCAGGATGCCATGTTGGATTATGGGTATGACATCATAAAAACCCTTGTTACCGATATTGATCCGGATGCACAGGTAAAAGA
>JBATIW010000231.1:0-1654 GCA_049668005.1 Maribacter sp. | reverse complement strand
GCCTAGACCGAGAGGGACAATAGACTCAACGCTTGTTATTACTTTGATTTCAAACGCTGGCTGCGTGGTTTCTAATTCATTTTGCGCTGATACACTAAAAATTATAGCAATGGCAAACATACCTGCTAAAATTGATATTTTCATAACAATAGTATTTGATTTTTTTACATAAAACTATAACCCTTTATTGGTCCGCGATGTCGAAATTATTTTGTTTGGGTTAGAAGTGCAATGACCAATATCAGTCAATAACCTATATCATTCCTCATAATTTGGAAGAATTGGAGTTCCCTAATTCGGCGGTTAAAAAGGACGAATGAAGAAAACTCACACCGTCCAAAAAATGGTCAAGATTTTGAACTTGGAATGAACAAGATGCTGCACCACCGTTATACTCATAAAGGCTCCGTTCTGTAAACCAAAAAGAGATGCGTTTTCCGGTAATAAGGATTGGGGTTTAAGGTATTGGCCTGAAACCAAGAAAAAATTGAAAAACGCTATTCTAAGAACAAGCAACCAAAGGCAATCTTTTAAAATGAGAAAACCATCACTTGCCCTTCTGACCTTTTTTCTGTAATTTATACCTTACATTAATAAACTCCTTTGTTATGGCAACCTATACTTTGAATATAAATAATAAGAAGCACGAGGTGCAAGTGGACCAAGGTACTTCATTGCTCTGGATAATTCGGGAACACCTTGGATTGACCGGGACTAAATATGGCTGTGGCATTGCACAGTGCGGATCGTGTACAATCCATATAAATGGAGCACCAACCAGGGCCTGCACTACCTTGGTGGAAAATGTGAAAGAAGGGCAAAAGATCACAACTATTGAGGGCCTCTCGGAAAAAGGCGACCATCCCTTGCAAAAGGCCTGGATCGAGGCCCAAGCTCCTCAATGCGGCTACTGCCAATCTGGACAATTAATGCAGGCGGCGGCTCTTTTGGAGGTAAATCCATCGCCCAGCCGAGAGGAGATCAAAAGCTATATGAACGGAAATTTATGTCGCTGCGGAACCTATATGCGCATCGTTAAAGCCATTGAATTGGCATCGGAAGAAAAAATCGCTGCCCTTTAGATCGGGTACTATTCCATAAAGTATCATACCCATGAACACAACAAAATCAACTATTGACAGAAGGCAATTCCTAAAAACAACAAGCGGCGTGGCCCTCTTCATAGGCGTTTCGGGAATGTTACCGTTTGCCATTTCCTGTAAGGATGAAGCGGAACTCCAATCACAATTGGAAAAACAAAGACTCACAGCCTGGGTGCAGCTCTCGGAAGACGGACAGATTACAATTTATAATCCGGCCGCCGAAATGGGGCAGGGTTCCATGACCTCATTACCGGTATTATTTGCCGAGGAAATGGATGCCGACTGGTCTAAAGTGAAAGTAGAATTTTCGCCTCAGGAAGTGGCTATTTATGGTACTGAAGGTTGGCGCCCAGGGAGCAAGATCCTAATGTCTGCAGGAAGCCGTGTTACTAAAAGTTATTACGAAGTAATGCGGAAGGCAGGGGCCCAGGCCCGTTATGTTTTACTGGTGACTGCCGCAAAGCACTGGAACGTTCCCATTGCCGAATTACAAACCGATTCGGGCACCGTTATTAACATAGCGGGGGATCAAAAAATAAGCTATGGAGAGC
>JBATIW010000230.1:0-7147 GCA_049668005.1 Maribacter sp. | reverse complement strand
CATCAATAGTGATGTTTTTTACTTCTGTGATATGGTAATTTGCACCAACATAATGGCCGTTCTTATATTCAAAAAGAAGGCTTTTGTTTGGGTTTTCGTTCAATAGTGCTAAGAATTCTTTCGTTTGCATAATAATATGTTTAACAACAATTAAATTTAGTTTTATCAAAAAAGGAATTCAATAGATCTTGAATTTCTTTCCATTTTTTCAGGTTAATACAGTAACAGACTTTTTTACCACTAATTTCCCCCTTAATCAAATTAATACTTTTCAACTCCTTCAAATGTTGGGAAATCGTAGGTTGCGCCAATCCTATCTCGGCAACGATATCATTACAGATACACGCACGTTGGTTGCTGATATACTGTAGGATCGCTATTCTAGCCGGATTGGCCAAAACCTTGAAAATAGTTGCCAATTCGTTTTGTTTTTTATCAAAGATCTGTGTTTTGGTTATCCCCATTACGTATTTATATATTGCAATATTACGATAATAAAACCAATTAAAAAAGCCGGATCAATAAAATCCGGCTTTTTTTTAGAACCAAGGTTTTTGACCTACCTGATAGGTATTGTAAAATTCCTCATCCGATTTGGTTAAATATAATATTCCTTCGATAAGACCTAATATACCCATTAATGAAGCGCCTATGCCACAGGTGAAAAACCCGAGGACTACAGTAACTACGAGCATAATTATACCCTCTTTATTATAACCTAAAATGAATTTATGAACTCCCAATGCCCCGAGGACAATTGCCAAAATCCCTGCAAGTAACTTCTTGTTGTCGCCTCCGGCACCGCTAAATGCTTCTTTGGCACTTTCGCCGAATTCCTTGGCTGTTTCCTTGGCATCTTCAGCAAAATCGCTAGCTTTTTCCTTTGCATCCTCTGCAAATTCCTTAGTGGCTTCTTTGGCGTCTTCGAATTTTTCGCTGGCTTTTTCGCCTAAATCTTTGGCACTTTCCTTAGCGCCATCTAAAGCATCCTCCGCTTTATCTCCCAAATCCTTATTATCTTCTGACATATTGTTTGATTTTTGGTGGTTAATATGAATGTTAAATGTAACAAATATTTAGATATCAAAGAAATGGCCCCAAACAATATTTACCTTACTCCGGGGGTTAATAGATTAATAAATTCCAACGGCTACAAAACAACAAATCTATTATGGAAGAAATGCTTTGTCAACTGGTTCCCATAGTTCCAATTTGTTGCCTTCTGGATCTAAAATCCAGCCAAATTTCCCATATTCGTATTCCTCGATTTCGCCCACTATTTTTACACCTTCTTCTTTTAGTGTTTCCAATAGTTCGACCAAATTCTCTACCCTGAAATTCATCATGAATTGTTTCTGGCTGGGTTCAAAATATTTTGTATCCCCAGCCATTGGGCTCCATTGGGTAGAGCAATTGTTACCTTTTTTGTCTTTCCACCAAAAAGTACATCCGTACTGGTCAGTATTCAATCCCAAATGGTCTTTGTACCAATCTTTTATCGCATTAGGATTTTTGGTTTTAAAGAAAAATCCCCCGAGACCTGTTACTCTATTTTTCATATGCTTTATGCTTTTTTAATGTTCTTTTCATAAAGGATTATCCATTCATCCACTGTCATCTTGGTGCATAGTTCACCAATGAGTTCATAAGGAATGGTTTCCAACTTTTTAAATCTGACACAGCTTTTACCCATATCCAATTTTGTTTTTACATATTTCGGATACTCTTCAACAAACCAATCCAATAATTCCTTACTGGCGTACATGCCAGCATGGTAAAGAGCGACATAGTTTTTTTGTGAAGCTAAATTCATAAAAGGGAGTGGAAGTTCAGGATTGCAATGGTATCCATCAGGATATATGCTATGCGGTACAACATAACCCAACATCCCATAGCCCATTTGTTCTACAAAACCAGATGGAATGTTCTTTAATATAGTTTGTCTTAATTTTCCAATGACCTCTTTACGGTCATCAGGTAGTTCACCTATGTATTGTTTGGGCGTTGTTGCTTTGGATTGCATAAAACTAATTTTTTCGTTGCAGAATTATTGAAGATAATAAACTTATAATCAACCCTATAATCAATACTGTCATAAACATTATGAAAGCCATAAAACCACTACTATAATCAGGAATTTCACCTTTATAGCCCTGTGCGACCATATCGGCCTTATACTCTTCTAAAAAATCTGGATTAATTGCAGTAGTATAAATCAAATCAGCAATTGCGATACCCATTGCAGTGATAACCGAAATTAAAATCCCTATCATCATCCCCTTACCAAAGGAGAGTTTACCGTTGTTTTCTTTATCCCTAAAATGTTTGATTCCAAAAAAAACAAAAACCAATGAAGCTATGAATGTTAGATATCCAATAACTTCCTGAGTGGAATATTCAACTTCCTTTCCAAAATAAAGCCCCAAAAGAAAAAGAACAATTGAAAGAACGAAGCCATAACCACCATACTTTAAAACAATATTTTTCATATTTATATTTTTTATGGGTTAATTGATTAAAGCTAATAAAGGGGAGACTTAAGTAGCTCATACTAAAGTACCAAAATGTGCATATTTTGGTATTTCAGGTTAAGATTTAAATAATTTTGAGTTCTTGGGCGATTTGAATGGCCTGTGTTCTTCTTTTGGCGTTCAGTTTAACCAGTATGTTAGATACATGTGTTTTTATAGTGCTTTCAGATAGGAATAACTTTTCTGCTATTTCTTTATTTGACAGGCCTAATGCTATTTCCTTCAAGACTTCGTATTCCCGAGGACTTATTTCCAAGGTTTTTATTTTTTTATAATTCAATATCGTTTTTGGGAATGAATCTTTATGCAGACTTCTTTTATTCAGATACACCCCAACAATAAAGAAAACAACTGCAACAATTGCAATAATGATCTCAGTATCCAAACTTCCTGTAATAATCGAGTATTTACTGATTTGAAAAAGAAGTAAGAGGGCAAAAATCAATGCTCCAAAAATTAGAACTGTTTTTTTCACAATCCTAAAGTTAACAAAATCTTTCTTTGATTTTATCGACGATGGTTTGTGCCAATTTTTCTTTGCTTTCAACCGTCCAACCAGCGACATGGGGGGTGAAAAGAACATTTTTGGATTGGGTTAAATATTGGAATGCTTTTGGAAGTACTTCCTCATCGAACATATTTTCAAATGACGATTTTTCATATTCCAGCACATCCAATCCTGCCCCTAGTATTTTACCCGATTTGAGATTCGCAACCAAATCCTCAGTATTCACACATCTACCTCGCGCCGTATTCAATAACCAAAATGGTTTATGAAAAGCATTGATGAACTCGTCATGGATCATGCCCAAAGTTTCTTTTGTTTGGGGTACGTGCAGACTAAGTACGTCTGTTTTTTGTTGTAGTTCCAAAATCCCAACTTGACGGGCATTTTCATCTCCTACACCGCCTTTAATATCAAAACAGATGGTTTCAACTTCAAATCCCTTTAATTTTTTTGCGAAGGCCTTTCCCATATTACCATAACCAAGAATGCCCACAGTCTTACCATCCAATTCCGTTCCTCGATTCCCCGCTCTGTCCCATTTACCATGTCGGATTTCTTGATCAGCTTTATTCAGTTTATTGAATATTGAAAGTAACATTCCCAAAGTATGTTCCCCTACGGCATTTCTATTACCCTCTGGGGCAGCAGCTAAAAAGACTTCTTTCATTTTAGCATAATCCACATCAATATTTTCCAAACCTGCACCCACACGACCAATAAACTTAAGATTTGTGGCCTTATCCAGGAATGATGCATCTATCGTAAATCTGCTTCGGATGATTAGACCATCATAAGCATGGACTTTTCTTTGAATTTCCTCCTTGGATGAGGTATAATCCACATCGTTTTGAAACCCTAATAGCCCTAATTGCTCAATTAGCAGTGGGTGGTTCGTATCTAAATGTAAAACTTTCATTGAATCGATTATATTTTTGGGTAAATATGCTGGGTTTTTTCGTGCTCCACATTTCCAGTATGTGCGGTGCTTAGTTTTTCAAAAAGAAGCAAATGTACTTCCTCCCCGTCTTTGGTCATGGGATTATGCTCAACACCCTTGGGAACCACAATAATTTCACCCTGTTTGACTTCTTCCGTTTTGTCCCTGAACTGCATATATAAAGTGCCTTTCAAAACATGGAACAGCTCATCCTCATTATCATGGGCATGCCAAACAAATTCCCCTTGAACCTTAGCAAGGAGTACCTGCATGTCATCTACTACCGCAATTTGATGCGGCAGCCATTTTGCCTTAAATTCAGCATGTTTTTCTTTTAGATTGATGGGTTTCATGGAAAAAAGTATTTATTGTCAAAGCCACTAAATGCCTAACACCATTTTGGCTATCCAGAAATAGATCAAGATGCCAAATATGTCATTGCTGGTGGTTATGAAAGGCCCTGTGGCTATAGCAGGGTCAATACCTTTCTTATCTAAAAACAAAGGAATAAAGGTGCCTATAAGTCCTGCGACTATTATAACTACAATCAATGAAATTGATATGGCCAAGGCCGTTAAAAAATCTCCTTTATAAGCCCATGTAAACAATAGTAATACCGCTGCCAAGATTACACCGTTCAAAGCTGCTAAAAGCATTTCCTTTATCAAACGATTGCTTACGCTTCCTTTTAGATCATCATTGGCAATACCTTGTACGATTATCGCACTGGATTGTACGCCAACATTACCAGCCATGGCCGCTATTAATGGGGTAAAGAAAAAAAGAATGGCATGCTTGCTGATCATATCTTCAAAACCGCCCATGATAGCTGCAGCCCCAACACCCCCTACTAGCCCTAAGAACAACCAGGGTAATCGGGCGCGGGTTAAGTCCCAGATGCTATCATCGGCCTCTACATCCTGTGAGATACCTGCTGCCAACTGATAATCTTTTTCGGCTTCTTCCTTAATAACATCCACAATGTCATCTATGGTAATTCGTCCTACCAATCGTCCCATTTCATCGACCACGGGAATAGCTTCCAAATCGTATTTAGACATGATTTTAGCGACCTCTTCAGCTTCTTCATTTACATTGACAAAATCAACTTTTGGAATATAAATATCGCTAATATGACTTTTTGTTGAGGTGGTCAACAAATCCTTTAATGATAATCTGCCTTTCAGTTTATCATCATCATCAACCACATAAATTGAATGTACACGGGTCACATTTTCCGCCTGGGCACGCATTTCCTTAACGCATGTAAGCACGTTCCAGCTTTCCCTGACTTTTACCAACTCCTTGGCCATGAGTCCACCAGCAGAGTTTTCATCATACCTTAAAAGTTCAACAATATCCTTGGCGTGTTCCCTATCTTCAATTTCGGAAATTACTTTTTGAATAATTTCTTTGGGAAGTTCCCCAACAATATCCGCAGCATCATCAGTATCCAGTTCCCCAAGCTCTTCGGCAATTTCTTTGGCAGAAAGATTATTTAGAATCGCCTCCCTTACATCCTCATCAAGTTCAGTAAGTACATCGGAGGTTTTATCGCTATCAAGAAGTTTAATAAGATAGGTGGCCTGGTCCTCGTTGAGTTCATCAATAATCTCAGCGACATCGGCATAATGGACCTCTTCCAGCAAAGCTTCCAACTTAGGATTTTTTTGATCCTCAATCAGTTGCTCAATTTCGTGTAGGAGTTCCTCTGTTAGTTTAAAGGGTGTCATTCGCTATCTTCTTTGTCAACGCAATAAAATCAGCTACAGCCAATTGTTCAGGGCGTTGGTCAAATATAGCATCTTCTTTGAGAATATCGGAAAGGTCAAAGCTTTTTAAACTGTTTCGCAGGGTTTTCCTTCGCTGATTAAATGCTGTTTTTACGACGCTACGTAATAATTTCTCATCACAATCAAGTGCAAAGTCTTTTTTTCTTGTAAGACGTAAAACTCCTGAATGTACTTTTGGTGGTGGATCAAACACCTCAGGTTGTACCGTAAAAAGATAATCTGCATTATAAAATGCCTGCGTTAGGACAGACAATATTCCATAGGTCTTATTACCCTCTTTGGCACAGATACGTTCAGCAACTTCTTTTTGGAACATTCCTGAGAATTCTGGTATTTGAGTACGCCATTCCAGCATTTTAAAAACAATTTGTGTCGAAATATTGTACGGAAAGTTTCCAGTGATAGCAAATTGTTCCGTGCCAAAAAGTGTTGACAAATCAAATTGAAGAAAATCTGCTTCAATTACGCTAAAGGTGTTGTTGTTCCCTAATATTTCAGGGTGTTCCAGCGGAAAATTCTGATTGAGGTAAACAATTGATTCCGAATCCAAATCCATTGCTACGAGATCAATTTCGTTTTGAAGTAGGTATTTGGTCAATACTCCAGTGCCAGGTCCTATTTCAATAACATTACGATACCCTTCAAATGAAAGGGTTTCGGCGATTTGTTTCGCAATGGCTTCATCTTTTAAAAAATGTTGCCCCAAGTGCTTTTTCGCTTTTACGCCCCCTTCTTTTTTATAGTGCTTTTTGTCTTTCTTAAATGAAGCCGAACTCTTTTTTTTTCTACCCATGGGTTTAATGTTCGCTGATGACTTCAAGTTCTGTTCGGAACGAAACAAATTTATTTGGAAATAACCTAAGGGCCTCTTGCCTGAGCCTAGGAGCGTCCTCGTTATAGTAGGCAAGTAGTGTTTCTTCATCCACGGTTGTAAATTGCACGGAGTAGGTGATACCGCCCATATCTTCTTCAACCAAAACCTTGCACATCTTCGCTGACAGAAACTTTCCCGTTGCCAATACATCTGGAATATGGATTTCCTTCATCCATTTTAACCATTGGTCATGCACCGATGCCTCAATATTCGTGGTTACGCTATATATGTACATATTTTCAAGTTCTGTTCAGGTCTCAATCAAACTCGAACATGTTTTGAGCTTGATATTTGGATTTGTTCCTGGATTTAATTTATACTATCGCCCCTCAGCCTTCTAAAATGCTCCCGTGCTTGGGGGTAATAATAACTATCCTGATAATTATAAATGATTTTTTCATAGTGCTCTTTCGCCTTTTCAGGTTCATTCAGCACATTTCTGTACATTTCCCCCAATGCGAAATAGGCATCATCGGCCAAGATATCAGTCGCATAGAATTCAAC
>JBATIW010000229.1:0-1823 GCA_049668005.1 Maribacter sp. | reverse complement strand
ACCCTGGAGTGGATGGGTCACAGATGATCTTGACAGTTTTGCCAAAGCCGCGGTAGCCTTATATAACAATGCGGCTGACTGGAGGCAATCGCAAGAAAATGGAGTTGCCATAATCAATGTATTTTATGATAAGGTAAGCTTGAATAAAAGACTTTCCAATAAAATTCAACACTTACAAAACGGATTAACTGCCCATCGCGAAACAAATTTCATAGGGACCCTGTTGATGCATCAGTCCATGGCAAGCACCAGGTATATGGCGAAGTGGATTGAGGCTAAGAATACCAAATAGCAAGGATTCACAATCATTAAAGAGCTGAATTGGATTACTACTTCGACAGGCTCAGCACAGGTGATTTATATTCCCTAAAATGAAGTTAGCCCAAACCTCATGGAGATTTGAGAGTCTATGCATTTGGGTGTTACAGCCATTGTCAACAATTAAATCACCTATTGGCAATTGTTTGTACTCGCTGTCTTATGCATAAGCAACGGACATAATTTGAGTCTTTCTTTGCCTAAATTGTGTTACTTTGCAATACTTGAAATCAGTGCAAAATTAAAATTTACATCATGTCAACAATCAACTGGAAAACCGCTTTGGAATTTGAGGATATTACCTATAAAAAGTACAACGGGGTTGCACGAATCGCCTTTAACAGGCCTGATGTCCGCAATGCCTTTCGGCCAAAGACCACAAGTGAACTCTATAAGGCTTTTTATGATGCACAGGAAGATACTTCTATAGGCGTGGTGTTGCTTTCTGCGGAGGGCCCATCAACCAAAGACGGCGTATATTCGTTTTGTAGTGGGGGCGATCAAAAGGCGAGGGGACAAAAAGGGTATGTCGGTGAGGATGGTATGCATCGATTGAATATTCTTGAAGTGCAACGATTGATCCGTTTTATGCCCAAAGTAGTCATTGCCGTGGTACCTGGTTGGGCTGTCGGTGGAGGACACAGTTTACATGTGGTTTGTGATTTGACATTAGCAAGCAAGGAGCATGCATTATTTAAACAAACAGATGCCGATGTTACCAGTTTTGATGGGGGTTATGGTTCTGCTTATTTGGCAAAAATGGTAGGTCAGAAAAAAGCACGTGAAATTTTCTTTTTGGGTAGAAGTTATACGGCCCAAGCCGCCTATGAAATGGGAATGGTAAATGCCGTGATTCCCCATGAGGAATTGGAAGAAACTGCCTACGAATGGGCCCAAGAAATTTTGGAAAAATCGCCAACTTCCATAAAAATGTTGAAATTCGCCATGAATCTTACTGATGACGGTATGGTAGGGCAGCAGGTATTCGCTGGGGAAGCAACACGTTTGGCCTATATGACCGAAGAAGCCAAGGAAGGGCGCAATGCCTTCTTGGAAAAGCGCAAACCTAATTTCGGGAAGAACAATTGGATTCCATAATTCATTAATTCCCCATTGTCATTCCCACGCAGTTGGGAATCCATATTCAATTTAAACACATGTTTCCCCATGTTAGGCAAGTAGGGATGTGGTTCCTGCTTAAGCAGGAATGACAAAAGTCTTCATTTCGAAGAAACGAAGTGACCGAGAAATCATACTAGAGATTGAAAATAAAAACCCAAAGAGTGTACTGTTTTTCTACGGAATTAATTCAACTATCGAAGCTTGTCATTCTCCATAAAGCAAATTGGTGTAAACTAAAAAGAGCCTCACCGGTTACGACAAGACTCTTTTACGAGAACACTATATGAAAATGAAAAAAATTTATCTAATTAATTACATAGCCAAAGTATTCCAATTCTTCTTTAGGGAAAAATAATTGTTGTGAAGTAGTTCAAATGTGTTGT
>JBATIW010000228.1:0-6073 GCA_049668005.1 Maribacter sp. | reverse complement strand
CGCACCGTCAAGCGAAATAAAACTTTTGGGATGGTGGGCGGCCTTATAGATTTCTTCAGCATTTTTTATGCCTACTATATTATCCTGCGGGGAATGCATGATTAATATTGGTTTGCGAAGATTGTTTACGGTTTCTGGCAATGTTTTACCCTCCAAATCGTCCAAGAACTGTTTCTTTATTGTGAAATCCCTGCCACTGAGGTTTACAATGGCCTTACCATTTTTCTTGATTTCATCAACACTACTACGCAGTAAGTGCTGCACATGTTTAGGATTGGATGGCGCCCCAATTGTTGCAACCGCCTTTATTGAGTTCACTTGGGCCGAGGCATAAATAACGGCAGCACCTCCCAAGGAATGACCAATAAAGAGGGTAGGAGCGCTGTAATTATCTTTCAGATAATCTGCTGCGGCAATTAAATCCTCAACGTTACCAGAAAAATTAGTGTCACCAAAATCACCTTCACTTTCTCCCAATCCGGTAAAATCAAAGCGAAGTACCCCGAAACCATTTGAGGTCAAAGCCTTTCCTATGTTCCTGATGGCAGCTAGATTCTTATTACAGGTAAAACAATGTGCGAAGATTGCAAAGTTATGAGGGTGTTGATTCACGGGAAGCTCTAATTTGCCGACCAAAGACTGCCCTTCCTTATTCTCGAAAATTACTTTTTGCAGATTCATTAAATTCAGCTATTTAATTCTTAAAGATAGGTCGTAAAACAGCTAAATAACTTAATTCGAATGCTTTAATCGGATATGGGTCTCTTCCGCAAGTCGGTATTGAATAAGATTCCAATTCTTAGTATATCATAATTTATTGAAGAAAAGTGATTTTTTAAGTACCCAAGTTCAATTTTTAAATCAGGAAAGAAAACATAACCAAGTCCCATTTGCAATCTGTTTTGGTTAAAAGGAGGGTCTTGAAAATTTAAGAAAAGTTCATTCATTGCCATAAGGTAAAAACGTTCTGATAAAGGATGGGAAATCCGAAATCGATACCGCAATCTGTGTTTAAAATCAGTGCTTCCAAGTTTATTTATCCACCTATGCTCTATGCGATAACGATGTGCTATCTTGAATTTATTAAATTCGTTTTTTAAGGTAATTTCTTCATAAGGTCTATTTTCAGAAACGTTGATATTATCTCCAGTTTGGGAGTATTGATGAATATAACCGCCAGTTATTGAGATGCCAGGCATAAGCTCATAATTAAGCCCTAATCTTATAAACTGGTTGTCCAAATCTTTGAAGATTTCATAGTGATGTAATCTAAATTCAGTGATTACATCAAGACTATTAGAGATTTTATTTGTTCCATAAAGCATTATCCATGAACCCCAATCATTCTCGTTGGTATTTTGGGAACTTGCAGATAGGGCAAAGAGTAGTGAAATGAACAGTATTACACGTTTCATGGTGTTTGCTTGAGTATTTATAGTTTCCCCCCAGTCTGTTAACGATTAAAATAAGGAGCATGTAATTTGGCAAGTATAAATGTACTTTCACTAAAATTGGAAAAACCTGATATTCGTCAAGTTTTTAATTGTTTTCATCCTTCTTGCTACTTTTTTTAAAGAAGCAATGCATTTTGTGAATGCTTTACGAGGGATTATTGGGTAATAAAAAACCTTCCAATAATCAATTGATCATAGGAAGGTTTTTCTATATGTTGGATTCGTTAGGAATCCGTTTCTACGTCTAGTTTTTCGCCGTCATTGATTGATGTGCCTTTATCCTTTTTTAAATGCACATCCAAGAACTCCAACACCTTGCTATAGGCTTTTATCTGATTCTCTTTTTTCACAAAGCCATGGCCTTCGTCCTCAAATAACACATATTCCACAGGTACACCGTTTTTACGAACGCCTGCAACAATTTCATCAGATTCTACTTGCAATACTCTAGGGTCTTTGGAACCTTGTAAAACAATAAGTGGTTTTGTTACCTTGTCAGTATGGAACAAAGGCGATATTTTTCTCAAACGCACCGAGTCGGCACTGTTAGGGTCGCCAAGTTCTAAATAAAGTGCTTCTTTTTGGGCTTCCCACCAGGGCGGAATACTACGTAGTGTTCGTATCCAGTTGGTAACTCCAAAAAGGTTTACCCCTACGTCAAATTCTTCTGGGGTATAGGTCAATGCAGCCATAGTCATATAACCCCCATAAGATCCACCAATGATTCCGATTTTTTCAGCATCGATTTCAGGTTGATGGGCCAACCAATTTTTGCCCTCAACACAATCTTTCAAATCCTTATCGCCATGGTTCAAGTCGTCCATTTGATAGAATGTTTTACCATAACCGCTACTTCCCCTATTGTTAACGGCCAAAACGGCATACCCATGATTGACCATATATTGAATAAGCGAGCTGAAATTCTGCCGTGACTGACCACCAGGACCACCATGTACCCAAACCAGCGCTGGCACTTTTGAATCTATGGAAGCTTGATGTGGTTTATAGTAAATAGCAGGAATTTCCAATCCGTCAAAAGACTTGAACCGGATTACCTCGGCGTTGACCAAATCCTGCGCCTGGATCTCACCATTCAGTACATTGGTCAATTTGGTCTGTTCTTTTGTTTCCAAATCATATACAAAGAGGTTTGATGGCGTATGTGATCCTCCTGCATATAGGCGCATTGATTTTTCATCCCTTGAAAAGCCCACGTTCGTAATATCCATATTATCAAAGGCCGGTAAATCAATGTTTTTGCCCGTTGCCACATTCATGACTTCAATAACGTTTTTTGCGTCTTGGTTGATGTATGTTACTTGATAGGTGCCATTTTCGGTAAAATAAGACCCGGCAATATCCCAACTTCTGGTCATTACCCTTTCTTTGGTCTTTGTGGCGATATCATATTTCATCAAGTGGGCAAATTCACTTCCATCATCAGTGGTATAATAAAGGGAGGTGCCCTCTGGCGAGTAATCCTCTGGACTGTTGGCACTTTGGTTATCATTGATCTTTACAATTGATTTGTCTTCCATGTTCAATAGGAACAAATCAGCATCATTGGTGTTGATTGGTTTAATGAGAGCGAGGTGTTTTTTGTCTTTTGAAAGTCCTCCAACAAAATAACCATCTTCATTTTTGTAAAGCATAGTAGGGGTAAAGTCCTCTAAACCCATCTCATATAAATCATTAAAACGGGCATCTCTTTTGTTGGATGTAAAAAGAAAATTTTTCTTGTCCTCTGTCCAGCCATAGAATAAAGCCCTCGACCCGTCAAATGGTGTAAGGTCTTTTTGGGTACCATCGGTGTCCCTTAAGTAAATGTGATAGATTTCATCACCATTTCCATCCATTCGAAAGAGAATACGCTCATCATCGGGAAAAAAGGAGATTGCAAATACCGAGGAGCTATCTGATTGAGAAACTGGCATCATTTCTCCGCCAGAAGTTGGAACGGTATACATGTTGTAAATTCCAGAGCGGTTACTTGAAATCAACATTTTGGACTTGTCAGGCGAAAAACTACCACCCCCTATTGCTTCGTTATCCATCATTTGCTCAATGGTATAGGTCTTCATGGTTTCGGCAATACTGGGTGCGCTCTCTTTTTTTTCCTTACATCCCCAGAAGAGGGTGATGGAGAGGAATGCTAAAATTGTTTTTTTCATGATGTTCTTGTTTTATTGTTAAGTTGATGATTTTATTCTCATTTCAAATTAAAAACCTTTGTTTCCTTGAACGGCGAAACCTCTTGTTTTTCAATTTCTTCCCTGTAAGCTTTCCACTTATCCTCAAAAAAGGCATTGGTTTTTTGTAATGCTTTTTTTAAATCATCTTCTGCAAATTGTATAAGCCTTTTTTCTGTTGCTGTAATACCTGTCTTTCGCGTACCAGTATAGTAACTGGCGTTCCCTATGCGTTGCATAACGGTAACCTCAGGATTTCTGGTAATGCCTTGTCTTTTGTCTTCTTTCCCTAAATAGAGTGCAATAACTGAATCTATCTGTTTTACGATGACCTTTGAAGCCTTGATTTGGTCTTTATACTTATCCTCATCAAGTTCCTTCATCTCTTTTTGATATTTACTTGCAACATTCTTGCTTTCAACCAATTGTTTAACGGCATCGGCAGCCGTTTGGGTAAATGCATTCAGCTTTTTTGAGGTTTCATAAACCTCACTGATAGAAGCCATTGATGCCTCTAATCTTGGATCTGATTTCACCTCGATCATAGTCTCATCGTTTATTTCGCCAAATGAAATTTTGATTTTATAGGTACCCGGTTTTACGTCAATACCACCGCGCTCATTTTTCTTTTTCGAAACTTTCCGTGAAGGTCTATCTGGGCCTTTTTCATCCATACCCCAATAAATACGATGGAATCCAGCTTTTTCAGGAGTTTTTTTCTTAATGGTCCTAATTAATTTATCGCCATTATAAAACTGGAACATGACGGAATCTTTTTTCTGTACGCCTGTCAATTTTTCTTTTGGCGTGTCTTCTTTTGTAGCATCCCCTTCATTATCTGATTCTTTTTTGTCCGAATCCTTGTCCTCTTCTTTGTCTGCTGTCTTTTTCTTTCCTTTCTTCAAATAATAAGTAATCATGGCACCGGACTTTTTATTTTCCGCATTGTACAAAGCATCTCCTCCAAATCGGCTACCGGTAGGTTGTTGGTATGCGGCTTGATAAGCTATTGGCGGCGTAAAAATTTCAATATCTTTCTGCAGGAATGTATTATCAACGGCTAGAGCCCGCAATGGACGAATGTCATCCAAAACCCAGGCTGCACGGCCAAAAGTTCCTATCACCAAATCCTGTTCCCTTGGATGTATAACTAAATCCTTAGTGGATACAGTTGGGTATCCTTCCGTCCATTTTTGCCATTTTACCCCAGCATTGAAAGAAATATAAAGCCCGTCATCAGTACCTAAGAACATCAAATTTGGGTTCTCCATATCTTCGACGATAGAAAGGGTATAACTCTGAACATCGTTGCCATCAACGATTCGTTCCCAGGTCTCTCCGTAGTTTTTGGTCCGGTATGCATAGGGCGTATAATTGAATCTACGGTAGTCGTTTGCAATTAGAAGTGCCTCGCCTTTATTTTTGTTAGAAGCCTTAATTTGAGCCACCCAACTACCACCAGGTAAGCCTTTTATGTTTTCTGTTACTTCTATCCAGCTGGCACCGCCATTTTGAGTGTAGTGAACGCGTCCGTCGTCACTACCCGTCCATAGCATATCCTTCTCAACGGGAGACGGCTCTATTACTAAAATTGTACAGTGGTTTTCTGCCCCAGTGGCATCCATAGTCAATCCGCCGCTTTCACCTTGCTTTTGTTTTTCTGGGTCGTTCGTAGTCAAGTCAGAAGAAATAACTTCCCATGTAAGTCCCTTATCTGTACTTTTATGTACAAACTGACTGCCAAAATAAACGGTACTAGTTTCAAAAGGGTCTTGACCTATTGCGGCATTCCAATTAAATCGGAGTTTGGTTTTGGCATCTGGTGGGGTGGGGCGCACAATATAATTGTTCCCCGTAACATGGTCATATCGCTGTACAAACCCTTGTTGGCTCATCGTGTAGCCATATCTTGAATCTTCCTTATCTGGTACTACATCAAATCCATCCCCAAAACTGATCTCTTGCCAATAACTATTGCGGATACCTTGTGATTTCCAGACATAAGCCGGCCCTCGCCATGAACCGTTATCCTGCATTCCCCCATAAACATTATATGGATAATCATTGTCGGTGTTTATATGATAGAATTGTGCCACCGGTAAATTGCCAATAAAACGCCACGATTCCCCACCATCGCGGGTAATGTTAAGTCCGCCATCATTGCCATTGACCATAAACTGACCATTTTCAGGATGAATCCACCAAGCATGATGGTCAGGATGCACTCCATTATCAACCCCATAGGCCGGCATTAACTCTGTAAAGTTCTTACCCCCATCTTGTGAAACATTTACATAGGTGAATACAGAATATACCCTATTCTCATTCTGTGGATCTACATAGATTTCGGAATAATAAAATGGTCTGTTTCCTATGTCATCCTTGTCATTTATTTTTTTCCACTTAAAACCACCATCCTCTGATTTGTAC
>JBATIW010000227.1:0-1862 GCA_049668005.1 Maribacter sp. | reverse complement strand
ATATTACTGTTTGTAGCGGTGGTATTATTGGTATGGGTGAGAAGTTGGAAGACAGGGCTGGGATGTTAGTCGCCCTTTCCTCATTGAATCCTCAGCCGGAATCCACACCAATAAACGCTTTAGTTCCTGTTGAAGGAACGCCTATGGCGGATATAGCACCCATTGAAATTTGGGAGATGATCCGAATGGTGGCAACAACCAGAATTATAATGCCAGAAACCCAAGTAAGATTATCAGCCGGTAGAACCGAAATGAGTAGGGAAGGTCAGGCACTTTGCTTCTTTGCAGGGGCCAATTCTATTTTTGCAGGCGATAAATTATTGACCACTCCAAATCCTGATGTAAATGAGGATATGGCAATGTTCGAGGTTTTAGGACTTAATCCACAAAAACCATTCGCAAAATATCAACAACCCAAGACTGTAGAGGCCAAAGATTCGAAATTTGAAGCGTTGGGGGAAAAACCAAAATGGTCAAGACCAGGACATACCATTGAGCGTAACGAGCAAGCCAAACAAAAGGCAAAATTGAATAGTTAATCACAATTAATCGATTTTAAGAAGTTTTTTTCAAGGGTTTTATACATTTGTGGCATAATTCAACCCAATTGAGCTTGAACTTAAACGAAATTCCAAGGGTACATACCATTACCAAAAAGGCTTTTATCAATACGTATTTTAAGCCGCAAAAACCTGTCGTCATTGAACGGTTTATTGTGGATTGGCCGGCATACTCAAAATGGAATTTGGACTATATACGTGAAATAGCAGGGGATAAGGAAGTGCCTTTGTATGATGATAGACCAGTTCAATATAAAGATGGTTTTAATGAGCCACATGCCAAAATGAAGATGTCTGATTATATAGACTTACTTCAAAATGAGCCTACCAAATACCGTATTTTTCTTTGGAATATCCTAAGGGAGATACCCGAATTACAAAAGGATTTTGATTACCCTGATTTTGGGTTAAGATTTATGAAAAAATTACCCATGCTCTTTTTTGGTGGCAAGGATTCGCACACTTTCATGCATTTTGACATTGATATGGCTAACATTTTCCATTTTCATTTTGAGGGCAAGAAAGAGTGTATCTTGTTTTCTCAATCTGAAAGTAAACATCTCTACAAAGTACCACATTCATTGATTACCCATGAGAGTATTGATTTTGCGAATCCTGATTTTGAAGAATGGCCTGCTTTAAAAAATGCCAATGGGCATAGGACGCATTTAAATCACGGTGATATCTTATATATTCCAGAAGGATATTGGCATTACATGAAATATATAACCCCAGGTTTTTCGATGAGCTTACGCTCATTGGCGAAGAATCCCAAAAACCTATTTTCAGCCTTTTATAATGTATTTGTAATGAGGAATTATGACGGACTCATGCGTAAGATGAAAGGTCAAAAATGGATAGATTGGAAGAATCAACAAGCTATTTTGAGAACAAATGGTTCAATTTAAAGAATGGATTTCTTCTTTTAGCCAATAAGCTCTTTGACTTTACCATACACGAGATGACTTTCCCAGCCCCTGTACAATAGATAATCTGCCAGCTTTCTTTTTCTTTTTTGAATGTTGGTTTCCTTTATGGCTTCCAGTCGTTTTTCCGCTAAAGCATCGAAGGTGTTTAAATAGGTAGCATTATCAATTTCCATGAGCGCGGATTTGATGTTATACTTGGTAATGCCACGTTGTTTCAATTCATTGGTAATTCTGTTTCTACCCCATTTTTTTATTCGGAATTTACCCCGGGCAAAACTTTTGGAAAACCGTTCTTCGTTTAAGAAGTTTTCTTGGATCAAGTGCGTTACTATGTGGTCAATTGCTTCAGGGACCATTCGCATCTCCCTTAATT
>JBATIW010000226.1:0-4522 GCA_049668005.1 Maribacter sp. | reverse complement strand
CTTTTGGCTCTTACAACGAAGCATGCTTTTCAACAAATCGGACATAGCAACCTTATTTTCTCCATTTACCAATGGATCTAATTCTACGATTACCCGTACAACCCCTTTGGGGTAAAAAACTACATATAATCCGTCCGTATTTGCGATTTTTCGCTTATAATCATACTGTTTCAGTTAATCTACCCATATAATGAAAGTTTTAAAATTCGGGGGCACTTCAGTTGCCAATGCCCAAAATATAGCCTTAGTAAAAGACATTGTTTCCAAAAACGAAAGCGACAAAGCCATAGTTGTTGTTTCAGCGCTAGGAGGAATAACCGATTTATTATTGAATACCGCTAGTCTTGCCTCATTACAAGATGATACCTATAAGTCATTTTTGAAGGAAATTGAGGACAGACACTTGAACACTATAAAAGAATTAATTTCAATCAATGCCCAAAGTAGGGTTCTAAGTAAGGTCAAAAGTGAACTCAATACATTGGAAACCCTATTGGAAGGGTCTTTTTTAATTGGTGAAATTACCCCTAAACTATCAGATAAAATTGTTAGCTACGGGGAATTGTTATCCTCATATATCATTAGTGAATTCTTTGCAGAGGCAGGTCTGGATGTTGTACATAAGGATAGTCGGGAAATTATTAAAACCAACAATGTAAATGGTAAAGCTGCTGTGAACTTTAAGTTGACCAACCAGTTATGTGCGGACTTTATCACAAAAACTCCCCACAAAATAATCATCCTTGCAGGTTTTATTGCGTCAACGGAAAATGGAGGTTCAACGACCCTCGGGCGTGGCGGTTCTGATTATACCGCAGCAATTGTCGCAGCAGCAATAAATGCTGAATTGCTTGAAATATGGACGGATGTAAGTGGTATGTATACCGCAAATCCAAGACTGGTTAAACAGGCAAAGGCGATTCCACATATTTCTTATGAAGAGGCCATGGAACTTTCCCATTTCGGGGCTAAAGTACTTTATCCGCCGACCATTCAACCTGTACTTTCAAAAGGCATTTCAATCCAAATAAAAAATACTTTTGATCCCGATAATCCGGGAACAATCATAACTAAAAATAAAAACGAAAAAGGTAAAACAGTCCGGGGTATTTCCCATGTTGGGAATATAGCCCTGTTATCCCTAGAAGGCCCAGGGATGGTAGGTATTCCCGGAATATCAAAACGTTTTTTCGAAGTGCTCTCCCAATCCGGCATTAGCGTGGTTCTCATTACCCAGGCTTCTTCAGAACATTCAATATGTGTCGGTATTTCAGCCAATGATGTTGTAGAATCGGAACATATCGTAAATGATGCATTTGCTTATGAAATTGGAAGTGGAAAAATAAACCCTGTTGTCGTTGAGACCGATTTGGCAATAATCGCTTTGGTAGGTGATAATATGAAAAGCCATCAAGGCCTAAGTGGTAAAATGTTCAGCACCTTGGGGCGAAACAACGTGAATATCAGGGCCATTGCCCAGGGAGCCTCAGAGCGTAATATCTCAGCAGTCATCAATAAGGAAGATGTAAAGAAAGCCCTGAATTCGCTTCATGAAGAGTTTTTTGAAGAGGATATAAAACAATTGAACCTTTTTGTAATGGGAGTGGGCAATGTTGGCGGTAAATTCCTAAATCAAATAAAACAACAGAAAAAGTTCTTAAAGGAAAACTTGAAAATCAATCCGCGGGTTATCGGCTTGTCCAATTCAAGGACCATGATTTTTGATGAAGAGGGAATTTCATTGAAAAACTGGGAATCACTTTTGTCCGAAGGGGAAAAAGCGGATAAATCCAAGTTCTTTGAGACCGTGAACAAATTGAATTTTCGAAATAGCATTTTTGTAGACAATACGGCAAGTGAAGAAGTTTCCAATACCTACAATTCGTATTTGGGAAATAGTATCTCCGTTGTAACCTGTAATAAAATTGCCTGTTCTTCAGATTATTCAAATTATTTGGAACTTAAAGCATTAGCAAGAGCGTATAATGCCCCATTCTTATTTGAAACCAATGTGGGTGCTGGTTTACCGATAATTGACACCTTGAAACATTTGATTGCTTCCGGTGATAAGGTGCAAAAGATTCAAGCCGTGCTTTCAGGAAGTTTGAATTTTGTCTTCAACAATTTCAATGATAAAACTACATTTCACGATGTGGTAAAACAAGCACAGGAGCAAGGGTATACCGAACCGGATCCAAAAATCGATTTAAGCGGTATTGATGTTATGCGCAAGATTTTGATTCTCGCCAGGGAAAGCGGGAGCCAATTGGAAATCGATGATATTGAAAACCAATCGTTCTTACCCCAAGAAAGTTTGGATACCACTAATAATGATGATTTCTTTGCCTCATTGAAAAGACATGAAGCATCATTCCAGGAATTGTATAAAAAGGCTGATGAAATTAACAGCAAGTTAAAATACGTTGCCCAATTTGAAGAAGGAAAAGCGAGTGTAGGCTTACAACAAATTCCTAAAGGCCATGATTTTTACAAGCTCGAAGGAAGTGATAATATCGTTTTGTTTTATACAGAACGTTATCCCAATCAGCCTTTGATCATCAAAGGGGCCGGGGCGGGTGCTGATGTAACCGCATCGGGTATTTTCGCCGATATTATAAGAATTGGTAACTTTTAAAAATGGAACAAATAAAAATATTCTGCCCGGCCACTATTGCCAATATATCTTGTGGATTTGATGTCCTCGGTGTAGCCTTGGATTCCGTTGGTGATGAAATGGTAATTCGCAAAGTACCTGGGAAAGGCATCCGGATCACAAAATTAGTTGGCCAAGACCTACCAATGCAAACTGAAAAGAATGTTGCTGGAGTTGCTGGTTTGGCTCTTTTAGCAAAGAGCGATTATGAAGGCGGCTTTGAAATTGAAATCTACAAGAGGATTAAAGCTGGTAGTGGAATCGGTAGTAGTGCAGCAAGTTCCGCGGGAGCGGTTTGGGGAATGAATCAATTATTGGGGGAGCCTTTTTCAATATCAAAATTGGTGGAATTTGCTATGGAAGGAGAACGACTGGCCAGTGGGGTAGCCCATGCCGACAATGTCGCCCCTGCCCTTTTTGGTGGATTTACCTTAGTCCGTAGTTATGAACCATTGGATATAATTCCGATTAACAGTCCATCGGAACTTTATGCCACCGTTATTCATCCTCAAATAGAAGTTAAAACCTCCGATTCAAGAAAAATATTGAAAACCAATATTACTTTGAAAGATGGTATAAAGCAGTGGGGGAATGTGGGTGGATTGGTTGCCGGCTTGTTTACCGAAGATTATGATTTAATAGGACGTTCGTTGGTTGACCATATTGTTGAACCTATACGCTCTATTTTAATCCCAGGGTTTGATGATGTTAAAGTAAATTCAATGGCTGCAGGAGCATTGGGTTGTGGTATCTCAGGATCAGGACCTTCGATTTTTGCATTTAGCAAAGGTGAAAATATCGCTCAGGAAGTAGCGCTTGCAATGAAGAATGTATACCAAAACATAGGGATTGATTATGAAGTACATGTCTCTAAAATCAATCCAAATGGCATTAAAATATTGAACTGACAAATGAACTTTTACAGCCTAAATAAAAAAGCCCCGAATGTATCATTTAAAGATGCTGTAATTAAAGGAATAGCCCCTGACAAGGGATTGTATTTCCCGGAACACATTACGCCTTTACCTGAAGCGTTTTTTGAGAACATAGAATCACTCTCGAATACTGAAATTGCCTTTGAAGCCATACGGCAATTCGTTAGTGATGAAATTCCTGATATTTATTTAAAGGAAATTCTCAAAGAAGTTTTGGACTTTGATTTTCCCATAGTGGAAATTGAGGAAAATGTAGCCGTTTTGGAACTTTTTCATGGTCCTACAATGGCCTTCAAGGATGTAGGGGCGCGTTTTATGGCACAATGTTTAGGATATTTTTCCAATAACACAGCTAATGAGGTTACTGTATTGGTAGCAACGTCCGGTGATACCGGCGGTGCCGTGGCCAATGGTTTTCTAGGCGTTGAAGGTGTGAAAGTGGTCATCCTCTATCCCAATGGAAAAGTCAGCGATATACAAGAAAGACAACTTACAACGCTCGGACAGAATATTACGGCCCTGCAAGTTGATGGCACTTTTGACGATTGCCAGAAAATGGTAAAATCGGCATTCATGGATGAGGATTTACTGAATAGCATGCAACTAACATCAGCGAATTCAATCAATGTTGCGCGTTGGCTTCCACAATTGTTTTATTTTCTATTTGCATATAAACAACTTAAATCAACAACAAAAGAATTGGTCTTTTCGGTTCCTAGCGGCAATTTCGGAAATATTTGTGCCGGCATGGTAGCACAGCGATTGGGAATGCCGGTAAAACACTTTGTCGCGTCCACCAATGTCAATGACACCGTTCCACAATTTATGCACACCGGGAAATACAATCCAAAACCATCCACTGCAACCATTTCAAACGCGATGGATGTTGGGGATCCGAGTAATTTTATACGTATAAGACACCTGCATAATGACA
>JBATIW010000225.1:0-2878 GCA_049668005.1 Maribacter sp. | reverse complement strand
GCCCATGATCGGATGTCAAGCTCCTCACACCACTGAGGTAATTTTTTTCCACGGGTTAATCTGAATAAATTACCTCCATCAAATGGCCTGTTGAGGATTACTGCCGTCCCTAGGTCCATCGCGGTTTTCAAAAGGTCTTTTTCCGCATTACGTTGGTTGATGGAATAATTAAACTGTACAAAATCAGGTTTTTCGTCTTTGATGATTTGCATAAGGGTTTTATGCGATGCGTCAGTATAATGAGTAATTCCCCAATACCCGATTTTTCCATTTTCCTTCATTGCCCTTAAAGTCTTGAGATGGGTCTGCCAATCGACTAGGTTATGAATTTGCATCAGGTCCATATTCTCTCTTTTCATTTTCTTCATAGAGCTGGCCATCTGATTAATTCCAGATTGCTTGCCGCTTGTCCATACTTTTGTGGCATAAAAGAAATCGTCCTGTATCTTCAATTTGGAAGTTAGGTCACCGACCACTTGTTCAGAGCTTCCATACATGGGGGAGCTGTCAATGACTTGTCCACCTTTGACTTTCATTTTCTTGAGTACTTCGGACAATTGAGCTCTTGCCGAACCATCATTTCCGACATCAAATGATTGCCAGGTTCCAAGACCTACAACAGGTAGTTGACGACCCGATGAAGGGATTTTCCTTGTCATCATTTGTTGATTCTTTGTGTATTCTAGGTAGGGCAAAAATGCCGTACCCAAGGCAATGCAGGCCATTGATTTGGACGCTTGCCTTCTAGTGTATGTTTTCATAGCAACTTCAGTATTCATCATGAATATGTATAGGCTGCCGCCCTTTTCATCTTGATTTTTCAGATATTCCCAAACGTTTCGGTAGCATCTTCCCTTCTTGGGATACTCTGAGAAAAGGGCAGTGTAAGGTAATCTTACAACAAGGTATGTTTTTTTGCCCAATTTGTATTTATTGAATTTCACAAAATAAGAATGGCCAAGTGTGCTGCATTTTTGGTAAACTTTTCTATTTTTGCAATCCAATTTCGGGGTGTAGCGCGTTCACGCCAAGGGCGTGACAGGCACGGTAGCTTATCCCGCCACAGGCGGGATGGTCGCATGAAATTATGGGATTTGTGGTTTACATATTGTTCAGTAAGAAAATGGGAAGGTATTATGCCGGTCAGACGAACAATATTCAAAAACGATTAGCCACCCACAATAATGATGGTAAATCGTATACTTCCAAGGGCAGGCCTTGGATTTTGAAAAAAACATATCCTTGCAAGAATCGAACGGAAGCGGTTCGGTTGGAGGCAAAGATCAAAAAAAGAGGTATCAAACGGTATCTCGACGAGAATTAATTTTCGGGGTGTAGCGCAGTCCGGTAGCGTACTTGGCTGGGGGTCAAGTGGTCGCAGGTTCAAATCCTGTCACCCCGACTTAACGAAAAAGTGATCTGCAATTGCAGATCACTTTTTTTATTTCCAAAAGCGACCAAAACTCAGTTTTGGTAAGCATTGGAAATATAAAAAGGAAGAACGCGCAAGCGTTTTCTTTTTCATTTACCAAGAGGGTTGGTAAGGATTATCCAAATCCTGGATGCTGTGTAGGGACCATATATAAAAATGCGATCGCGTGGTGTTTACTTTGCATTTACCAGGAGGGTTGGTTAGGATTATCCAAATCCGGATCAAGAGGCAATAAAAAAAAGAAGAACGCAAAAGCGTTTTCTTTTTCATTTACCAGGAGGGGTTTATAGGTTTATATAAAACCTGTACATATGCTGGTATCAACAAAATAGTTTTTTGATGGAATTTATTGAACTTCGTTTTTTCAAAACCTTGGCCCAAGCGGAAGTTAAGCAATAAATAAATCAATGAACGACAATGCTATTTTTTTGTAATATTGCAAATATTATGTCTAAAACACGTCAGCTCGCCGCCATTATGTTTACCGATATCGTGGGGTATACTGCCTTGATGGGTAAAGACACCGACAAGGCGCTAAATTTGCTGGGCATCGGTATGGAGCTTCAGCAGCAATTAGTTAAGAAGCACAACGGCAAATGGCTGAAGGAAATGGGAGATGGTGCCCTAGTAAGTTTTAGTAGTGCTATGGATGCAGTGAATTGCTCAATCGAGATCCAGGAATCCGCTAGGACCAAACTCGATGCTAAGTTAAGGATAGGAATCCACCTGGGCGATATAACAATTGAAAAGAATGATGTATATGGTGATGGTGTGAATGTGGCTTCAAGACTTGAAGCAATAGCTGATCCGGGAGGTATTTACATCTCTGATAACGTTGAAAAATCCATCAAAGGACAAACAAATGTTCAGGCGAAATATTTAGGTGAAATCAAGCTAAAAAATGTCGCTTACGATGTGAGAGCTTATGCTTTACAGGGTAAAGGCTTACCAGTACCTGAGATAAATGAGAACAAAGAAGTATCTGGTCGATTCCTGGCTGCGGTGCAGAGACGAGGGGTTATTAGGGTTGCAATAACTTATCTTGCCTTTTTCTTGTTTTTGATTTTGTTGCTGCCCTATGTGGGTGCGATGGTAGCCTTGCCACTTTGGTCAACTACTGCTATACCCGCAATGCTGGCCTTGGGTTTCCCCATTGCAATGTATCTTGCCTGGAAATACGAACGCAGTCCTGAGGGTTTCGTCCGCACCAGCTCAAAGCAATCATGGCAAAATCCCAACAAAGGCAGTCAGAGCAAACCTCTGACCAGCAAATTAATTATTATAATGCTGGTTGTAGCTAGTTCGGTACTTTACTTCTATCCGAAGTACTTAGGAACACAAGAAAACCTTGCTACAGCAATTAATGAAAAATCTGTGGCAGTATTGCCTTTTAGTGATATGAGCCCCGAAGCCGACCAGAAATACCTTGCTGACGGGGTACAGGAG
>JBATIW010000224.1:0-3470 GCA_049668005.1 Maribacter sp. | reverse complement strand
TGTCAAGATAATCTTTATGAATTTAATTCTGATTATCCAGGCGTAACAAATACCTTTGCAACTTCAAATTTGAGCTTATGGACCTTTCTGGAGTAAAAATGGTGGTGACCGATATGGATGGCACCTTATTGAATTCTAATCACGAGGTCAGCAATCGATTCTTTGAACTATATGAAGCGTTAAAACAACGGGGCATTTTGTTCGTTGCCGCAAGCGGAAGACAATACAATAGTATCGTCGATAAGTTGGAACCCATTAAAAATGAAATTATCGTAATTGCAGAAAATGGGGGCCTTGTCATGCAAAATGATTCTGAATTATTATTGACTCCCCTGCCCTATCAAGCCAAGAATACTATTCTGGATATTCTGGAGAATGTAGCTAATATCTATCCGGTATTGTGTAGCAAGGATAATGCATTTCTGACGAATACCTCAACAGCGTTTGAGAACAAATTGAAAGAGTATTATACCGAATATACCCTATTGGATAATTTGAAAAGCCATGCAGGTGAAATTATCAAAATAGCAATATACCATTTTGAAAGTTCTGAAAAATACATCTATCCCGTTGTACAACATTTGGAGGGCGATTTAAAAGTAAAAGTGTCTGGCGCAAATTGGGTAGACATCTCAAGCCCTAATGCAAATAAGGGCTACGCTCTCGACCTGATACAAAAAAAATACAATATCACACCAAAGGAAACCATGGTCTTTGGGGATTACAATAATGATCTTGAAATGCTTGCCAGGGCGGAGTACAGTTTTGCTATGGAAAATGCACACCCAAATATAAAGGAAGTGGCTAATTTTGCAACTGAAAGCAATGACAATTTCGGAGTAGAACGTATCTTGGAAAAGCTACTGCAACACTAATCCATTATGTCTTTTGCTTCTTTTTCCTAGCTGCAGGAAATAAGACATTGTTCAAAATAAGACGATATCCGGGAGAAGTTGGGTGAAGTTCCAATTCAGTTTTCGGGTCTCCTACCCTATGCTGATAATCCTCAGGGTCATGACCACCATAAAAAGTAAAAAATCCTTTCCCCTTAATCCCATGAATATATCGTGCCTCACCATTGATTTTGTTCTCTCCTAGAATCAAGACGGTGGGCTTTATTTCATTTCTAGAGAATGACGTTGTTTGCCCCATAAAACCTTTTACCAATGCCGTATGGTTTTGGCATAACATGGTTGGTACAGGATCCCATTTTGCTGAAAAATCCATCAAGGAAAAATAATCTGATTCTTTTGGTATCTCTCCTCTTTTGTTCGTCATGTCAATTGAAGAAAACTCGTAACGTAAAGGATTTCTTTCTAAATTAAAATTGGTGAAAGCAAAAGTTTTATTGTAATCCAGTTTACGCTGATAATTAGCCTCCGATGGATCATAATCGAACATAGGCTCGCATATATCAACACCGTCAGCAGAAAGCGCTATATCAAAACTATCGGTTGCGGAACACATTGCGAACATAAAACCACCACCAATAACATAGTTTCTGATCTTTAAGGCAACATCCCTTTTTTCTTCCGAAACTTTATCATACCCCAATTTAGAAGCTAGTGCTTCTGCTTCTTTTTTACCATCAATATACCAAGGTGTGGCTCTGTAGGCGCCATAGAACTTGCCATATTGTCCTGTAAAATCCTCATGATGTAAATGTAACCAGTCATATAAAACCAGTTTGTTATCCAAAACCTCTTCATCATAAACAGTTATATAAGGAATTTCGGCATAAGTCAAAACCATAGTCACAGCATCATCCCAAGGCTGATTGGTTTTTGGGGTGTACACCGCAATTTTTGGTGCCTTTTCAAGTATAACAGCTTCTTGGTTTTGAGACGGACTACTAATATCATCCAAAATACGTTGTGCCTGACCATCAGAAAGAATCTCAAAAGAAACCCCTCTAATTTGACATTCCTTTCTAATGCTTTCACCATCTGGAAGCAGGAAAGAACCCCCTCTATAATTTAACAACCATTGTACTTTTTGTTGCTTGGTAAGCACCCAAAAGGTAATACCATAGGCTTTAAGATGATTTTTTTGACTCTCTGCATCCATTGGTATAAGTATGGAAGAGGCTGAAAGTTGAAGGGAAAATAAAACAAAGCATAGTATGGACAACAGACCTGTTGCATGGGTCTGTCTTCTGAACAGGCAAGTTCGTGGGTACGATTGAAAGATTATTCTAAAAAGGTACGTCGCTATCATCCGGGTTAAGGTCATCATTCATGGAACTACCAAAAGCCTCATTGGCATCAGGTAGATTTTTGGTCAAAAATGGATTCTCATCATCTGCATTCATCTTGGATTGAAACTCGAAAGGAGAATCAAAGTCATCTAAATTCTCAAATTTACCCAGTTGTCCGATGAACTTTAACCTAATACTATCCAATCCACCATTTCTGTGTTTGGCAACAATGAATTCCGCTTGGCCCTGAGTTGGAGTGCGTTCTTCATCATCCCATTCATCAATTTTATAATATTCCGGTCTATAGATAAAGGAAACGATATCTGCATCTTGCTCTATGGCCCCAGACTCCCTAAGGTCAGAAAGAATGGGTCGCTTACTACCTCCACGGGTCTCTACGGCCCTGGATAATTGTGATAGCGCGATTACAGGAACATTCAATTCTTTGGCCAAGGCCTTTAAGTTTCTTGAGATCATGGAGATTTCCTGTTCACGGTTACCCCCTTTTTGACTACCACCTGCTGTCATCAATTGCAAGTAATCAATTATGACCATTTTAATACCATGCTGTGATGCCAATCGTCTTGCTTTTGCCCTTAAATCAAAAATGGACAAGGAAGGCGAGTCATCAATAAACAAAGGCGCTTTTTCAAGGGTCTTCACTTTTACATTAAGCTGTTCCCATTCATGTTTTTCCAACCTACCTGTTCTCAACTTTTCAGAAGATAGTCCAGTTTCCGAGGATATTAATCTTGTGATCAACTGTACGGAAGACATTTCCAAAGAAAAGAATGCTACAGGGATATTTGAATTCACTGCAATATTTCTTGCCATGGATAAGGTCAAGGCAGTTTTACCCATACCGGGACGGGCTGCCACAATGACCAAATCACTTGGTTGCCAACCCGAAGTAAGCTTATCCAATTTATCAAAGCCTGATGGAATACCGCTTAAGCCCTCTTTATTCGCAATTTCCTCGATTCTCTTTTTAGCCTGAATTACCAAATTCTGCGCCGTTTCGGCAGATCGTTTTAAGTTACCTTGGGTAACATCATATAATTTGGATTCGGCCCCATCCAACAAATCAAAAACATCGGTACCTTCATCATAGGCATCCTCGATTATTTCATTGGATATTTTAATTAGACTACGCTGTATGAACTTTTGAAGAATAATTCTGGCATGAAACTCAATATGTGCCGAAGATGCCACTTTCTGCGTCAATTTAATGAGGTAAAAATCCCCCCCGACTGCTTCAAGTCGGCCATCTTTC
>JBATIW010000223.1:0-2385 GCA_049668005.1 Maribacter sp. | reverse complement strand
AATTAATACGTCATTATCAATTTCATCCAAAGAGGTATATCTAAGCGATTTCATCATTTTCCGTCCAGCAGTGGTCATTTTATCCAGATGTATTGTTATATGTTTCGCATGCCAAAATCCTACATCAACATAATCCTTTGATTGGTTCAGGTAACAAAAGGGCTTGCCATTAATATAATAAAACGGAATCCTGTATTTGTATTTTAATTCAACCTTTGGAATGTTGCGTTCAATTACCGACTGCAAATGCAGCAGCATACTCCTAAAAGGTTCAGGTTGGTTCATTATGTATTCTTCAGCGGGATTCATTTCAAAGATAAAATTACATATTCTTAACTATAAGGCCTCTTTTTTCATTACTTTGAATACCTAAAAATCAATAATTCAATTAATCTTTCAAGAATGAAAAATCTACTTTTTACCCTCTTTACTTTTTGCAGTGTCGTATTATTAGTTGCCCAAGACCATAGTCATTTAAGTTCAAATGCATTTACCTATCCCGATATTGAAGGTCATGTGACCATAAAGGCCGATTTGCACATACATACTGTTTTTTCCGATGGCAATGTTTGGCCGACCATACGGGTGCAGGAAGCCTTACGCGAAAATCTGGATGCTATTTCACTTACTGAACATTTGGAATACCAACCACATAAGGCCGATATTCCCCACCCCGACAGAAATAGAGCTTACATTTTAGCGCTTGAAGAAGCAAAAGATCATGAACTCCTAATTGTTCCAGGTTCGGAAATAACACGTTCAGAACCTGTAGGACATAGTAATGCCGTATTTATAAATGATGCAAACAAATTAATGGATTCCGCACCCGAAGCACCTTTTGAGGAAGCCAAAAAACAGAATGCCTTTGTGTTCTGGAACCACCCTGCTTGGCATGCTCAAAGCCCAACAGGAAACCCAATACTGAGTGATTTTCAAAAAGAACGCATTGAAAAAGGGGAACTTCATGGTATTGAAGTAATAAATTCAGTCGATTACGCTGAGGAATCATTAGCGCTTGCCCTTGAGCATAACTTAACCATAATGGGAACCAGTGATATTCATGGTTTGATTGATTGGGATTATACTGAAAAAGGCAACCATAGACCTATTACACTGATTTTTGCGAAGGAAAAAAGTTTGGAGAGTATGAAAGATGCCCTTTTTAAAGGAAGGACGGTTGCAGTCTACAATGACCTTTTAGTAGGTAAATCTGAATATTTAACGCCTCTTATTAAGGAAAGTATAATCGTTGAAAGTGCAAATTACCTCTCTAATACAAATGTTTTGAAGGTTGAGTTAAAGAATATATCCAGTAGCGACCTCCTTTTTGAAAATCAAATGGAATTCAATTTTTACGATAGCTCACCCGTTTTCGAAATTGCTGCAGGGGAAATGAAAACCGTTCATATTAAAACTTTGGAGAAATTGGAATCCGTACGCTTAAGACTAAAGGCTCTTGGTGCATTTACTGCTCCTAAACAACAGCCGGTGATTGAATGGAACGTTGGTATTGATTAGACTACTCCTTCCCATCAACATAGTCCTGTAAGTACGCAAATCGTTTGGTCAGCTTTCCATTTTTGGTCATTTGGGCACGTTCCAAAATACCGTCTGCGTCCTTATTGAAGAAAGCAGGTATGACATGTTTTACAAAAGCATCACCAAAACCATCACTCGCATCCCGTGGCAGCTCGGCAGGAAGATTATCAACGGCCATTACTGCAATCGCATTTTTATTTGTATACTCGGTCTCGGTTTCTGACATTGGGTCATAACCGTAAATTGGGTCGGCAATTGTCGAGGCCCTTAGTGTACTCGCAACAGGACCATCGATATCGCAACTGATATCAGCAATAGTATTGATTTTGAAGGTAGGCTGTTTAGCATCTTCCCTGGTAAATAAAAATGGTGCTCCATCTCCATAAAAATGCCCAGCGATATAAAAATCGGTGGTCTTGGCAAAACGAAGGAAGTTAGAGCGGTATTCCCTAGGGTTTTCAAAAAAATCCTGCATATTACCTTTAGTTCCATCTTTTCTAAGGTTGTATTCATCAACATCTATTTGACAATATACAGCATGGTCGAACGTATTTTCCAAATACGCTTTTACCCCAACTTGTTTTAGGTTCATCCCATCCAACATTTCCTTTGCCCCATTACCGACCCTTCCCTTACCCGTTAATAGGACCTTGATGTTAGGCAATGGTATATTTTTTAGAGCTTCAATCAATGCCCGTTGGTCGGCCAATTTTTGTGCCTTAGGAAGTTTATATAATTTGTTCTTTAATCCGAATGCCCGAAAACCATTATAGGCGCCCACAATTCCTGCATATCTACCAACGGCCACCAAGCGTATTCCTTTTTCATTGGTAATCACCTCATGGT
>JBATIW010000222.1:0-18653 GCA_049668005.1 Maribacter sp. | reverse complement strand
ATGGTATATTGTTCCCAATTCCGATGCATCTACAAAGGATATCAGCAGAGGGGAACTATTTACTGGCGTAAACGGCCAAACACTCACCGATGATAATTATATAGACTTACTTTTTGGGGATAGCGATACCTATACGCTGAATATGGCAGATTTTACGAATAATACAGTTACACCCAACGATAAGGAAGTTGAATTGACCAAATTTGAGGGATTGGTTGAAAATCCGGTCTTTCTTTCAAAAACATTTGATATTAGTGGTGAGAAAATAGGGTATTTGGTGTATCATGGTTTTACCAATGAATTTGACGAAGATCTTAACAGTGCCTTTGGGGATTTTAAAGCCGCGGGTGTTACTAATTTGGTACTTGACCTTCGCTACAATCCAGGGGGCTCTGTAAATTCTGCTAGATTATTATCTAGTATGATCTATGGCACGGATACGGATGAGTTGTTTTTGAGGCAACGTTGGAATGCAAAACAACAGGCGCGATTTAGTGATTCGCAAATAGTGAAATATTTTGCTGATAAAACAAGTGACGGAACTGCTGTAAATACACTTAATCTCACTAAAGTATATATAATTGCCACGGGTAGATCAGCTTCTGCCAGTGAGCTGGTCATGAATTGCTTGGCCCCCTATGTTGATGTTGTACATATTGGAGAGTCCACAAGAGGAAAAAATGAGTTTTCAATTACAATGGTCGATGATAGGGAAAATGACTATCTCTATAATCCATCACGAGAGAACAAGATCAACCCTGATAACCAGTGGGCTATTCAGCCTTTGGTAGGTCGAAATGAGAATGCGGATGGCTTTTCGGATTACACATCGGGCTTAACACCCACAATTGAACTTCAAGAAGATTTGGCCAATTTGGGTGCCTGGGGAGATCAAAATGAACCCTTACTGGCTAGGGCAATTCAAGAGATCACAGGTGCTTCCGGCAAAAGAGGTTTTGAAGTGCAACTGCCTGCCAATGTAATGACTAGCTCAAAAATGTTCACCATAATGAAAGATAATATGGTGATGGATATACCATAATATATTGTGACACTGTAGTTTATACTACAAGGTTATATTAAAACCTGCTCGTATATTTCTTCCTCTAGTTGTAAATCCAATAATTTCAGTATAAGCTACATTGAATACATTTGAAACTCCCATGAAAAATTTCAATTTCTTCGGTAAAAGATCATGTTCCGCATACACATCCAATAATGAAAAAGGGTCTAGTGCTACATTTGAAAATGTATTGAAGTCTGTATCTAATCTTTGACCTGTATATCTGTAATCTATGGATGCATAGGTATTTCTTGTAAATGCATAACCTAATGAGGCATTTACTTTATGTTTGGGTAATCGAATAGCGGCATCCCCTTTCCGCTCTGTAAATGTATAGTTGGATGACAATCGAATTTTATCATTGGGTTGCCAGTTTAATTCTATCTCAGCGCCTTGGGCATCAATGGTTTCGGAAGAATTACCATATGTGCCTGTAATGTTGTCATAGAATACAAAATTTTCCTCTTTACGATTAAAATAAACTGCACTTACTCTCAATTTATCATTCATCGCATATTCCAATCCTCCTTCAATAGTTCTATTATCTTCGGGTTCCAAATCCGGATTGGCACCAAAATTGCCGAACAATTGAGTCAAAGACGGAGTAATAAAGGAAGTTGCATAGGTGGTCAATACTTTTAAATATCCCTCTTCAGTTTTAATTGCAAATGAAGGATTTACATTATAAACAAAATGTGATCCATACTCCGAATGATTATTCAAGCGTGCACCCAAGTTCAAATTAAACCCAATATCAGAAACATAAACCATGTTGGTATAGGGGTCAATTACATTGAAATTTTTGGTCGTATCAAATGTGCTTTGATCTTTAATGTAATTTAAGCCAACAATAGTAAAGAGTTTATCATTAATACTGAGTTTGTTGTATACATCAACTACATAATTATCCCCTTCGAACATACTTGGAAAAGCGCTTTTGTTTTCAGAATCATACTTGGTATAGGCCGTATTCAAATGCACTGAACCTTGTTGGTATTTGTATTCAGAGGTGAGTCCCGCACGCTTTTGTTCACTTAAAAAACGATAATCCGCATCTAATAGTCCGAACGACTCATCATATTCCGTATTCAATTTTGTTTGGTTCGCGTAAACGGCAATTTTAAAATCTTCGGAGACTTGATACCCTAATTTAATATCCGTATTAATTTGTTTATAGGAATCTTCCTGGTTCTGCGATGTGATAATTGCAGAAAGGCCATCGGAATATCGATTGGAAAAACTCATTTGGTACGTGAATTTATCCAAAGTTCCTCCAATTAGAACACTATTAAATGCTTGCGATAAATTATAATTTTGGTCTTCACTAGTTTGATTGGTACCTCTTGAGGATTGAACATTCAGGCTAACTTTTCGTTCGGAAATCTTTTTAGTGGTAATGCTTATCACAGCAGTAGCGGCATTGGTGCCATATAATGTGCTTGCAGCCCCTTTTAATATCTCCACAGATTCAATATTGGCCGCTGAAAGTAATCTTAAATCATATTCTTGCGAGAATGATGATGGGTCAGATACCCTAACTCCATCTACTAAAACCAAAACCTGACGACCTCTTCCGCCTCGTGCAAAAACACCCAAAATGGTACCTTCCCTACCCCTACTGCCAGCAATTTCAATACCGCTTTTTTTGTTGATGATTTCAGCTAAGGATCTACCTTGGTTGTGCTGTAATTCTTCAGCATTTATTTTAATTATGGTCTTCCCTGAATTTTCCCTTTTCAACTCAAAACGGGAATCACTGACCACTACTTCATTCAATATTTGGGTTTTTATGGAATCCTTTTTTTGCTCTTGTCCTTTAACACTTGACATTAATAATACAGCAACACTAATGCCTAAAATTGTTTTATACATTTAGTTTAATGAATAAACGGGAGAAAAGTAGGTCATAAACCATACGTAAACCTTTATCCCGAAAGTTTAACAATATTTGTTTGAAATTGGCAGGTCTCCTGACTTGCAATTTGCTACACAACCTTCCCAAAAAAAATTTCAGTGGTATGAAGTATATAGCAACTATTCTATATTCAGAATAGGTACTGAACTATGTTCAGCACATGCTTACAGTTGCGGGAACAGCTCCAGATTCTCACTGGATTCCCTTTTAATTTAGTCACCGTGAAAGTGACAAAACCAAATTCAGTACAAAAGTAGTTTATTAATCTTCTTGGTCTTCCTTTTTCTTGCTGAGTTTTATGGCCAACCAAATAAAGCCAACAACAAAATGAAGCACAATAATTGCTGCAACAATATATATAAAGGTATTAGAACTATCCCGCATGCTTAAATTTTAGTCAAAAGTAAAATACAACTACCTTTAAAATTGTCACATTTGTTACCTTGCAGAAAATTTATACCTAATAATTGAATTTCCCGTATTCAGCTATCAAATGAGAATTTCCTTTTTTATTTTAATTGTTTTCTGCTTAATATCCTGTAACGAGACCAAAAAGGAATCTTCACCCCCTACCAAGAGTGTATCAACTTATGCGATTAATTATGCAAAGGGGTTTTCAATCGAAAAAAGAGCCTCCGGCATAACCGTAATCAACCTATCCTCACCTTGGCCAAATGCCAAGACAGGATTCAAATATGCCTTGGTTCCAAAGCGTATATTAGCTTCAATTACATTGGACGTAGCGGAATTTGATGTCATCGTTCCTGTCCCTGTCGACAATATTGTAGCGACTTCGACGACACATATTCCAACATTAGAGGCGCTGGGGGTTATTGATAAATTAAAAGGTTTTCCAGATACACAATATATTTCCTCAAAAAAAACAAGAAAACGTATTGATAATGGCCTGATAAAAGAATTGGGGAATAATGAATCCATCAACACCGAAATGGTTATTGAATTGAACCCTGAGGTTATTTTTGGTTTTAGTATTAATTCCCAAAATAAAGCTTACGAAACCCTGCAGCGATCCAATATTCCAGTAGTCTACAATGGCGATTGGACTGAAGAAACCCCATTAGGAAAGGCAGAATGGATTAAGTTTTTCGCTCCTTTCTTTGAAAAAGAACAAATTGGAGATAGCATTTTCAAGGAAATTGCAAATTCATACAACACTACCAAAGCTTTAGCAAAAAAAGCAAAAAAGCAACCCAGAGTATTAAGTGGGGCCCTGTATAAGGATGTTTGGTATTTACCTGGAGGTAATAGCTGGGCATCAAAATTCTTGGAAGATGCCAACTCGAATTATCCCTGGGCAGATACGGGACAAACAGGCAGTCTCAACTTAAGCATTGAAAGTGTTTTGGCCAAGGGAGAGCATACGGATTTCTGGATTTCCCCATCCCAATTCACTTCATATCAAGAAATGCAAGATGCCAATGTCCATTACCTTCAATTTAAAGCGTTCAAAAACAAGAACATTTATACATTTGCAAATACCAAAGGAGCGACAGGCGGATTATTGTATTTCGAACTCGCCCCTAATCGGCCTGATCTGGTTTTAAAAGATTTAATACATATTTTTCACCCAGCGCTTTTACCAGAACACGAACTATTCTTTTTTAAGCCATTGAACTAATTGGAAAACACTAAAAAATATAGCCTCCCTTTCCTATTGCTCTTTATGGCCCTATTGTTCTGTTTTGTTTTAAATATTAGTTTGGGTTCGGTATCCATTCCTTTTAAGGATACTATTAATGCAATTCTGGGAGGGGAATTGTCCAATGAATCTTGGAAATATATTGTTTGGAACTACCGCATACCCAAAGCCTTTACTGCAATTCTTGTAGGCAGTGGTCTTGCATTGAGTGGCTTATTAATGCAAACCCTTTTTAGAAATCCTTTAGCTGGACCTTTTGTTTTGGGAATTAGCTCTGGAGCAAGCTTGGGTGCCGCCTTATTGATCATGGGCGCTTCCATGTTTTCTGGCCTAATTTCTATTGGTATTGTAAATGATGTCTCCTTGGCAATTGCCTCAAGTATAGGGAGTTTTTTAGTTCTTATGGTTGTGGTCGTAGTTGCATTTCGTATTAAGGATACAATGGCCTTATTGATTATCGGCCTAATGTTCGGTAGTATAACGGCAGCGATTGTCAGTGTTCTTTCATATTTTACCAATGCAGAAAAATTACAACAATATATTTATTGGTCTTTTGGCAGTGTTGGTAACCTTTCATGGCATCAACTTTTACTACTTCTAATAATTGTAGTACTTGGCTTACTGCTTAGTGTCATTTCCATAAAACCATTGAACTCATTACTATTAGGCGAGAATTATGCCCGCAGTTTAGGGGTCAATTTAAAAAAATCACGCTATATTATCATCATTGCAACAGGATTGTTGGCGGGGGGCATTACTGCTTTTGCAGGACCCATAGCTTTTATTGGCTTGGCAGTACCCCATTTGACCAGACAAATTTTCAATACAACAAATCATAAAGTATTGGTGCCTGCAGTATTGGTTTATGGTGCCATTTTAATGTTGATTTGTGATACCATTGCACAATTACCAACCTCAGCCAATGTTTTGCCTATTAATGCCATTACATCCATCGTAGGCGCGCCAGTGGTTATTTGGTTGCTTGTTCGAAAAAAGAAAATGATTTTTTAAATAAACCCGTATCAAGAAAAACGAACATATCGCACTTCAAGTCCAGAATCTTTGCATTGGTTATACATCGAAAAAAGAAACCAATGTAATAGCTGATAGGTTGACCTTTTCCCTAAAACAAGGTGAATTATCGGCCATAGTGGGGGTAAATGGTATTGGTAAGTCAACCCTGTTAAGAACTTTAGGGAAAGTCCAAGCAAGAATATCCGGTTCAATAGCTTTGGGACACCAGGAGTTGAAAAGCTTTACCGCAATGGAATTAGCCGCAACAATCAGCCTGGTTTTGACCGAGCCTTTGGCTTCAAAAAATCTTACGGTATTAGAACTTATCGCTTTGGGCCGACAGCCTTATACCAATTGGATAGGTAAATTATCAGCTACGGATAAAAGTAAAATCCATGAAGCAATTTCGATGGTGGATTTAGATGGGTTGAAAAACAAAAAGTGCTACGAACTTAGTGATGGCCAATTGCAAAGAGTTATGATCGCAAGGGCTCTAGCCCAGGACACTTCAATAATCTTATTGGATGAACCCACCTCACATTTAGACCTTCATCATAAGGTCCAAATTCTAAAACTTTTAAAGTATATCGCACACAAAACCAAGAAAACAATATTGTTTACCAGTCATGAGATTGAAATGGCCATTCAGCTCTGCGATAAAATATTGATAATGAACAATGAATCACATGAATTTGGAGAGCCCTGTGAATTAATTGAAAATAAGTCTTTCGAAAGATTATTTCCAGAAGACACCGTTAAGTTCGATGCAAAAACGGGTTCTTTTAAGATTGAAAAGTAACCCTAGAGCTTTATTGTTTTAAAGTCAAAGCTTTATCTTTACCTCAAAGAAGTTGAAACTAGAATGAATTCATATCTTATATACTTATTGATTGGGTTGATATGCCTTGTCTTGGGATACTTTTTGGGCAATTACATCCAAAACCTCAAGACAAAATCCAAACAAAGCACCTTGGAAGAGGAGCGCAGGCAACTTGAACTTGTAAAAAAAGATTTGGAAAACCGTAATCTCGGGCTTGAAAATGAAAAAGAGGAACTGCGTACCGAAAAAGAACAATTAGGCAATGAGATTGTTCGATATCAAGCCGATTTAGAACATTTGGCCTTGAAGAACAAAGAGCAAAAAGGAGAAGTTGAGCAGTTGCAGGAGAAATTCACTAAGGAATTTGAAAATTTGGCCAATAAAATCTTGGATGAAAAAAGCACTAAGTTTACGGAACAGAACCAAAAGAACATCAAGAACATTCTTTCTCCTTTACAAGAGAAGATAAAGACTTTTGAAGATAAGGTAGAGAAATCACAAAAGGAGAGTATTAGCATGCATTCTGCCCTCAAGGAGCAACTATTGAACCTTCAGAGTCAAAATTTAAAAATTACCCAAGAAGCAGAGAATTTGACCAAAGCATTAAAAGGTGATAGCAAAATGCAAGGCAATTGGGGCGAATTGGTCTTGGAGCGGGTTCTTGAAAAATCGGGCTTGGAAAAAGACCGTGAATATTCCGTGCAGCAGAGTTTTACGTTGGAAGATGGTACAAGAGTGCTTCCTGATGTTATAATCCATTTACCAGACGGCAAGAAAATGGTGGTGGATTCCAAGGTATCCCTTACGGACTATGAACGATACATAAATACCGAGGGCGATTTACAGGAAAAATTCCTAAAGGACCACATCAGCTCCATTCGTAAACACGTTGATCAATTATCAGCTAAAAAGTATGAGGACCTTTATGAAATGGAGAGTCCAGACTTTGTTTTAATGTTCATACCCATTGAACCAGCTTTTGCCATTGCAATTAATCAGGACACCTCATTATATAATAAAGCTTTTGAACAGAATATTGTTATTGTAACGCCATCTACCTTATTGGCGACACTTCGAACCATCGATAGTATGTGGAACAATGAAAAGCATCAAAGAAATGCCATAGAGATTGCAAGACAAGCAGGTGCCTTATATGATAAATTTGAAGGGTTCGTAGCCGATTTGACCAAGGTTGGCAAAAAAATGGATGAGGCGAAAATCGAATACAAAGGCGCCATGAACAAGTTAGTAGAAGGAAGGGGCAATTTGGTGGTTAGTGTCGAAAAATTGAAAAAGATGGGTGCCAAGGCAAAAAAATCAATCCCAGAACCCATTCTCAAACGTGCGCAAGAAGATGATCTTGAAGAGGAGCCTAAACTAGAGCTATGAAGAAAATTTTCATTTTGACCCTAACAGGAATTATTGCGGTTTTTCTCCTAATTTATGCGTTCATCTACTATGTGCCCTATAGCGAAGGAGTGCGCTCTGGTGAATTAATCAAAATAAGTCGTAAAGGTGTAATTGCCAAAACATGGGAAGGAGAGATCAGTCAAGGAATTTCCGGGGCACAGATTTTTACCTTTTCCGTATTGGACAAGAACAAGGAGGTAATAGATAAGCTGAAAGAATATCAAGGTGAATATGTGAAACTGGATTATGTGGAGCGCTATGCCACTTTTTTCTGGCTTGGCGACACCAAATACTTTATCACCAATGTAGCAAAAGAAGAATCCCCTCATTTCAGAAAATAGCAAATGCAAAAATTCAAATCGGCCAAAGAATCGTATGTGTCCATAACGGAGCTGATGCTCCCCTCCCATTCCAATTTTAGTGGAAAAGTGCACGGAGGGCATATTTTAAACCTTATGGATCAAATTGCATTTGCCTGTTCCTCAAAACATTCACAGCATTATTGTGTAACAGCTTCCGTTAATAAAGTAGATTTTATGAATCCTATTGAGGTCGGAGAACTGGTGACTTTACGGGCCTCTATCAATTACACAGGCAAAACATCAATGGTCGTAGGAGTTCGTGTGGAATCGGAAAACATCACCACAGGGGTGATAAAGCATTGTAACTCCTCCTATTTCACTATGGTAGCCAAAGATGAACAAGGTAATAATGTTCCGGTTCCCGGCCTGATTATTAAGGACAAGCAAAGCGTGAGACGTTTTAGCCGAAGTATGAGGCGTAAAGAACAGGCCATGAAAAGACGTTCAAAATTCAAGGCATCAAAATTTAAAGTCGAAGAATATTTGGAACGTTTAAAAGGTGAAAACGTTAAGATTGAATATAAAAATTAGAGAATACTTTTATGAATGAAATTACATATGATTTTGGTTTGGTTGGCTTAGGGGTCATGGGACGTAATTTCATTTTGAATGTTGTTGATAATGGATTTACAGCTTTTGGTCATGACCTTGACGAGGACAAGGTGAACTCACTGATAACCGAAGGTGGGGATACCTATAAAATAAACGCATCTTCCAATGTAAAGACCTTTGTAAATTCCTTGTCCGTTCCAAGAAAAATAATGTTATTGATACCCGCCGGTGTAGTTGTGGATAAGGTTATCGATAGTCTTTTACCCCATTTGGATAAGGGCGATATAATAATTGCTGGTGGCAATTCATTTTTCACCGATACGGATCGAAGGGAAGAATATTTGAAATTAGAAGGTATCTATTTTTTCGGCGCAGGTATTTCGGGGGGTGCCAATGGGGCGAGATTCGGCCCCAGTATTATGCCTGGAGGGTCAAAAGTGGCCTATAAATTAGTATTGCCCATTTTTGAAGCCGTGGCTGCAAAATTCAAGGGACAACCATGTGTAGCTTATTTAGGGCCCAAATCAGCAGGGAATTACGTGAAAATTGTGCACAATGGTATTGAATACGGATTGATGCAGTTAATTTCTGAAATATATGATGTCCTAAAAAAATTAGGCGATTTCAGTAATCCCGAACTTCATGGATTATTTGCTAAATGGAACCAAGGTAGGTTACAATCATTTTTAATTGAAATAACCGCCGACATTTTAGAGAAAGAAGATGCCCTTGCCGATGGTTATTTGGTTGATAACATTTTGGACAAAGCCAAACAAAAAGGAACTGGAAAATGGACCTCCCAGAGCGCTATGGATTTAGGGACCCCAGTACCTTCCATTGACATTGCAGTAAGTATGAGGGAAATTTCGGCCTTGAAAGAAGAACGGGTACAAGCCTCTGGATTATATAAAAGTCCAACTATTGAAAAGAGCAGTAAGGATATGCTTGAGAAAATGGCTGAAGAAGCCTTGTATTTTGGTTTTATCATTACATATGCCCAAGGTTTCCATCAATTAACCGAAGCCTCTAAAGCATTTGATTATAACTTGGATTTAAGCACAATAGCAAAAATATGGAGGGAGGGCTGTATTATAAGAACGAGTCTTTTGGAAGATATTTCAGAGGCTTACTCCAATAATATCGAACTTTCACATCTGTTATTGGATGCATCATTCGTGGATAAAATTGAACCTACAATACTATCTACCCGAAACTTGGTTTCACTTGCAACAAAAAACGGAATTCCGCTACCTGGACTAACCAATTCACTGCTATATTTTGATGCATTTACATCCAAAAGATTACCCCTGAATTTAATTCAGGCACAACGGGATTATTTTGGCTCACATACTTATGAGAGAATAGACCGGGAAGGTATTTTCCACACCCAATGGGGTACATAATTTATTTACTCAAATACATTTTCCTTCTGGAATACAAGTTGTAGAATTCATCATCCTTTAAACTATCAATGAAAAGTATGCTTTCACCCGTACTCTTCATCTCAGGGCCAAGGTTTTTATTCACATTAGGGAACTTATTGAATGAGAAAACCGGTTGCTTTATCGCGAAACCATCCAATTGCGGATTGAATTTGAAATCTTTTACCTTCTTCTCCCCTAACATCACCTTCGTGGCATAATTTACATAAGGCTCTTTGTATGCCTTGGAAATAAATGGAACCGTTCTTGAGGCCCTTGGATTTGCCTCGATGATATACACAATATCATCTTTGATGGCAAACTGAATGTTTATCAACCCTACCGTGTTTAAGGCAAGTGCAATATTCTTTGTGTGATCTTTGATTTGTTGCATTACAAATTCACCAAGATTGAAAGGCGGTAATGTCGCATTTGAATCCCCGGAATGAATTCCACAAGGTTCAATATGTTCCATAATCCCAATGATGTAAACATCTTTACCGTCACATATAGCATCTGCTTCAGCTTCGATCGCACCATCCAAATAATGGTCTAAGAGTAATTTGTTGTTCGGTATTTTTCGCAGCAGATCAACAACATGCTCCTCCAATTCCTGCTTGTTGATCACAATTTTCATTCCTTGCCCACCTAAAACATAGGAAGGACGTACCAATAATGGGAAATCTAAGATATCTGCTAATTCCAAGGCTTCATCTGCAGTTTCGGCAACTCCAAATTCTGGAAAAGGAATATTATTCTCTTGCAATAGGGTTGAAAAACTACCACGGTCTTCGGCCAAATCCAATGCTTTAAAGCTGGTGCCAATGATCTTAATACCATATTTGTCAAGCTTTTCCGCAAGTTTCAACGCCGTCTGACCCCCTAGCTGAACAATAACACCTTCGGGCTTCTCATGACGTATAATGTCATATATATGTTCCCAGAAAACGGGTTCAAAATAAAGCTTGTCAGCAGTATCAAAATCTGTGGAAACGGTTTCCGGATTGCAATTGATCATAATGGTTTCATACCCGCATTCCGCAGCTGCCAAAACGCCATGCACACAGCAATAATCAAATTCAATTCCCTGACCAATACGGTTAGGACCAGAACCCAGCACTACAATCTTCTTCTTTGCTGTAACAATACTATCGTTTTGAACCTTTTTAACACCATCTTCAGTTTCATATTCAGCCTCAAAGGTTGAATAATAATAAGGCGTCATGGCCTTGAATTCCGCAGCACAGGTATCTACCAACTTAAAGATTCTGTTGATATTGAGTTCTTCCCTCTTCTTATGGACCTCACTTTCATAACAATCTAACATATGGGCTATCTGCCTGTCAGCAAAACCTTTTTGCTTAGCCTCCAATAACAAATCCTTAGGCAGGCTTGCTATAGTGTAATGCGATATTTCCTTTTCGAGAAAATGCAGTTCTTCATACTGTTTTAAGAACCACATATCAATTTTGGTGATTTCGTGGATTCTACTTAGCGGAATTCCCAACTGTATTGCGTCATAGATTACAAAAACCCTATCCCAACTAGGAATTGTCAGTTTTTTAATTATTTGCTCATAATCCGTATAACCTTTACCATCAGCTCCTAGACCATTTCGCTTAATCTCCAAGGATTGGGTCGCTTTGTGCAATGCCTCTTGAAAAGAGCGTCCGATACCCATGACTTCGCCAACAGATTTCATTTGAAGGCCCAAGGTTCTATCAGATCCCTCAAACTTATCAAAATTCCATCTCGGAATTTTTACAATAACATAATCCAACGTTGGCTCAAAAAGCGCTGATGTTGATTTCGTGATTTGATTATCCAGTTCATCCAAATGGTAACCTATCGCTAGTTTCGAGGCAATCTTAGCAATAGGATAACCCGTTGCTTTTGACGCCAAGGCAGATGAGCGGGATACCCTAGGATTGATTTCAATTGCAATGATATCTTCCTTTTCATCAGGACTCACGGCAAACTGAACATTACATCCGCCAGCAAAATCTCCAATACTACGCATCATATGAATCGCCATATCACGCATTCTTTGATAGGTTTTGTCAGACAAGGTCATGGTGGGAGCAACAGTTATGGAGTCACCGGTATGAATTCCCATGGGATCCATATTCTCTATGGCGCAGATAATGACTACATTATCATTTTTGTCACGAAGTAATTCCAGCTCATATTCCTTCCATCCCATAAGGGCCTTATCTATCATTACTTCATGAATAGGTGAAATCTCCAGACCGCGACTCAATAGTTCATCGAAATCCTCTGGTTTATAGACAATAGATGCTCCTGCTCCTCCTAAGGTATATGAGGCGCGAATAACCAACGGAAAACCAAATTCTTGGGCTATTTCCTTACCTTTTAAAAAAGATGTTGCCGTTGCTTGGGGTGCCATGCCAACACCTATTTTCAACATCAGTTCACGAAATTTCTCACGGTCTTCTGTAATGTTTATTGCATCGATATCAACACCAATAAGCTCTATTCCAAAATCTTCCCAAATTCCTTTTTCATCGGCCTCAATACAAAGGTTCAAAGCAGTTTGCCCGCCCATGGTAGGCAATACTGCATCAATTTGGGGATGTTCCTTTAAGATCTCTATAATCGATTTTGTTGTCAAGGGTTTTAGATACACATGATCGGCCATTGTGGGGTCGGTCATAATGGTAGCGGGGTTGCTATTGATAAGCACAGTTTCAATTCCATCTTCTCTTAAGGAGCGTAAGGATTGTGAACCTGCATAATCAAATTCGCAAGCTTGTCCTATTACAATTGGTCCTGATCCTATGATCAAAATTGACTTTAAATCTTTTCTTTTTGGCATGCTCTCATTTATTTTTTTACTACTATACGGACAAAAAAAAGGTGCTACTTTTAGAAAAGTAACACCTTAATATTTTATAAAAAGTTTAATCATTATTTTTTGTGTCTCAACTCAGAGGATACAGATAATTTTTTCCTTCCTTTTGCTCTTCTTCTAGAAAGAACTTTTCTACCATTAACGGTTGCCATGCGCTCTCTAAAGCCATGCTTATTCTTTCTTTTTCTTTTTGATGGCTGATATGTTCTCTTTTGACCCGGCATTGTTGAATACTTTTCGTTTTTGTATTGTTCAGCAGAACGGCCTGCAAAACTGGGCGCAAATATACAAAGAGTTTTCGCTTTGGCAAACCTATTTAAAAAAATATTTTTTTTGTTATGACCTGCAAGCCACAGGCAGGTTTTTATTACTTTTGCGCTGAACGTTTAATGGTAGTTACTACTACCATAACACCTAAAGAATAGAAGAACAACATGTTTAACAAAAACATAAAACTCGTAATAGCAGGACTAATAATTGCATATGCCATATACCAATTTGTAGAAGGAAACATTGGCAATGGTATTTCCTTGATTTTATTCTCATTGATATTCATATTCCTTTATTTTAGGAACGAAATGATCTTACTCGCCTTTCTTAGAATGCGAAAGCAAGATATGGAAGGAACACAAAAATGGTTGGATAGGATAAAAAACCCTGAAGCTGCCCTTATTACCAAACAACAAGGATATTACAATTATCTACATGGAATTCTTCACTCCCAAAAGAACTTAACCCAGGCAGAAAAATTTTTCAGAAAAGCATTGAAACTAGGGCTTACAATGGATTATGATGTAGCTATGGCCAAACTAAGCTTAGCAGGTATCGCTATGCAAAAACGTCGTAAAAGGGAAGCAACTACTTTGTTGAATGAAGCCAAGAAATTGGACAAGAACAACATGCTCACAGAACAAATAAAAATGATGCAACAACAGATGAAGAAAATCTAATTTTCTTAATTACCCACTTTATAGTACCCTTTATTTGGGATTTCAATAGTATATTTTTTCCTTGAAGAATTATTCAAATGCGCTTCTCTTAACCAAGGATTATGTCGCTTTAGTATTTTATAATTGATTTCATATTTATTAGCAAAATCGGCAAAACTTGCCACAGGCTCATCAATCTCTACGTTGAATGTAGGCACAGCATTGTACATATCTTTCTTATCAATATCAAACCCATATTTATCCGGGTTTGAAAGAATCTCTTTTATTGCCATTATACGAAACACATACCTTCCTGTCTCCTGTCCCAACAAAAGGTCATAGTAATCATCAACTTTTTGAATACCCATATATTTGCTGATTGCCCCTGGTCCAGCGTTATAAGTTGCAGCCGTTAGGGTCCAACTTCCATATTTCCCTTTCCATTTATTCAAATAATCACAAGCAACTTGGGTCGATTTTTCAAGATGGTAACGTTCATCGATATTGGCATTTATTTCAAGTCCATATTCCTTTCCAGTTCCTTTCATAATTTGCCAAAAACCAGTTGCGCCAGCATGAGAAACCACATTGGTCAACGCACTTTCGGCAACAGCCAAATATTTAAAATCATCAGGAATCCCGTTTTTGGCCAAAATTGGTTCTATGATTGGGAAATATTTGTTTGCCCTTTTCATTAAAAGTAAAGCGTTCGACTGCCAATAGGTATTCACTAAAAATTCCCTATCTACCCGTTCCATGATTTCAGGATCTTCTTGAGGCACAATTTCGCCGGCAAAATTCAAGTCTGATGGAATGTCAATTGCCGTAATTCGATACGTATCTGACACGCTTTTATTTTCATCATTTTCCGCGACATCCTGAATCTCAGGCGTTGTGATATCGGTTGTTCTCTGTACAGCAAAAATTAGCGTGGTAATCACAAAAAAGATTCCCAATAGCATCAAAACATTCTTTAAAATCCTCATAATTCTTTGTTAGCTTTATATTCAAAGGTATTAATACAACTCTCTTATTCCAAAATAATTGTTGGCAAGTGCTCATTAAACCAACGAGCTCGATGTATAATCATGGTATGTGTACCGTTCTTCACAGCTATACAATGCTTGATATGGCTTATTGGAAATACAGCATCCTTATCCCCATGAATATGGACCAAGTTCCGGGGAAAGTGTGATTGTTTCCAATTTACAATTTGGTCAATAGACCAATCTATATAATACTTATCCCTAATAGATAAATATTGTTCATAAAGTTCAAGCCTTTTGTTTAGCGTCTCCCCAAAAGCATATTTCACCAAGAGTTCAACATTATTTATCAAACCCGTAGGCAATAATTTATGCACATTGGTGTACTTGGCAAAAATCATCCTTTTAGGCAATTCTGCCGTCTGCTTAACGCTTGAGACAACAATGACTTTTTTAACAGGAATAATTTTGCTCATTTCCTGTACTAAAATGCCCCCAAAGGAAACCCCAATTAAAATGGGATTTTCATGTTTGATGTTTTTTGTCATTTTCCCTGCATAGGAAGCGAGGGACATATTTTTGTCAGGAATAAACCATTCTAACATGTGCAATTCAAAGCGATCTTTAGGCAAATGAATATTCTCAAATATCGATGAATTGGCAGCCATCCCCGGCATAAAGTAAACCTGTATTTTTTCTTGGTTCATATAGACCTGCATTACGAATTTCTTAGGAAAAACGTATTTTTTTTATTACTTTTGTATTCATGTTTTAAAATGACCTATCATTTTTAAAAACTATGTAAAAGTATACAAATGCGGTAAGAGAACATCGTATTTTTTTTGTCTAGACCAATTTTAAAATCTAACTATATGAATGAAGTAGAAATAAAAGACAATAGTTTCCTGCGCCAATTTGAATCTAGGATTGATGGTCATTTAGCCAAAATCGAGTATTCCTCGCAAGAACGTAAAGTTTTCTTGACAAAATTAGTAGTGCCAGAAGAAATCACTAGAAATGGTTTTAAGGAGGATTTTATCAAATCGGTTCTTCATCACATTCAGGAACAAAACCAAAGAGTAGTACCAACTAGCCCTCAAATAGCAGGTTTCCTGAGAAAGAATAGACAGTATAAGGATATGCTACCGGTAGGTATACGCATTTAAAAGAAAAAGAATAAATAAGAACTGTTAGGTGCTGAAACAAATTCAGGATTTAGCAGTTTTTTTATGCCATTATCTTTCGTTCAATAAATTCAAAACGCACAAGTCCATCTACATCAATTTCGGTAAGTTTTATATGATGTAGGGTATTTATCAAACTTGGATCCCATGGATATTTTACCTTTATATAATTCTCGGTAAACCCGTGAATATAACCATCCTTGTTTTCCCCTTCGAATAAAACTGTTTTCGTACTACTTAGCTGGGTTTCGTAAAATGCCCTTCGCTTTTTAACGGAAAGTGCGCGTAACATTTTACTACGTTTATTTCTAACGGCTTTCGGTACGGGATCTGCCATATTGGCTGCAGGCGTATTATCCCTCTCTGAATATGTAAATACATGTAAATAAGAAACATCCAGTTGATTTAAAAAGTGATAGGTTTCTAAAAATTGGGCATCGCTTTCGCCAGGAAAACCGACAATAACATCAACCCCTATACAGGCATGTGGCATGACTTCCTTTATTTTTATCACTCTGTCAAGATAGAGTCCACTCAAATAGCGGCGCTTCATTTGTTTCAAAATTTCATCGCTTCCACTTTGTAAGGGAATATGAAAGTGGGGTACAAACGAATTGCTCTTCGAAACAAAATCTATGGTTTCATTTTTCAATAGATTTGGTTCTATGGAAGAAATACGTAATCGATGGATACCATCTACCCTATCCAAGGCTTGTACCAAATCCAAAAAGGTATGTTCATGTTTCTTATCGCCAAATTCGCCCTTGCCAAAATCCCCGATATTTACACCGGTAAGTACAATTTCCTTAATTCCTTTCTCAGAGATTTCTATGGCATTTTTAATTACATTATTCAATGTATCGCTTCTTGAAATACCTCGAGCCAAGGGTATCGTACAAAACGTGCATTTGTAATCGCATCCATCTTGCACCTTTAAAAAGGCCCTAGTTCGGTCACCTATGGCATAACTACCAACGTAAAAATCTGCCTCTTCAATTTCACAGGAATATATTTGACCCTCATTATTTTTGGAAAGGTCATTTATATAATCCGCTATTTTGAACTTCTCGGTGGCTCCTAAAACCAAGTCGACCCCATCAACAGCCGCTAAATCCTCTGGTTTTAATTGGGCATAGCATCCAATAGCAGCCACGAAAGCTTCTGGATTTTTCTTCAACGCCTGTTTTACAATGGTTTTGAAACGCTTATCAGCATTTTCAGTAACCGAACAGGTATTAATAACATACATATCGGCCTGTTCAGAAAAATCAACGCGCTCATAACCATCCTTCACAAACCCTCTGGCTATAGTAGAAGTCTCTGAGAAATTAAGTTTACATCCTAAAGTATAAAAAGCTACTTTCTTCATGCTGAATTCAATTCAATTCACATTGCATTAGGCCCAAAAACGGGTCTGCAAATATACAACCTTAGGCAAGAAGTATCCAATGAAATAATTAAGAGGGATTTTACTGCTTAGAATTTGCGCCACTTTTTAGTGAATTCAAAGACATGATTCAGGATTTTGGCTTCTTTTTCATCAAACTCCACTCCCCTGCGGGCCATCATTACTTTAGCAGCCTCAAATGCTTTTTGGGGTTGGTATGTTGAAAAGCCCGATGCACCTCCCCAACTAAAACTGGGAATGAAATTACGAGGGAAGCCAGGTACATAAATATTGGCATTGACACCTATTACCGTCCCAGTATTGAACATGGTATTGATAGCTGTTTTACTATGGTCACCCATCATTAAGCCACAGAATTGTAGTCCCGTTTGCTCAAATTTTTCAGAAGCATAGTTCCATAAACGAACTTTGGCATAATTGTTCTTTAGATTGGAATTATTGGAGTCTGCCCCTATATTACACCATTCTCCGAGTACAGCATTTCCTAAATATCCTTCATGCCCTTTACTTGTATAGCCGAAAATAACGGAATTACTAATTTCACCACAAACTTTACCAAAAGGACCGACAGTGGTTGCGCCATACATTTTAGCGCCCATCTTAACCACTGCATTATTACAAAGGGCAAAAGCGCCGCGAATTAAACTACCTTCCCAGATTTCAGAATCTTTTCCAAGATATATAGGTCCTTCGGTGGCATTCAAAATACTGTATTCAACGCTAGCCCCCTCTTCCAGGAATATATTTTTTGGGTTAACCAAACTATTCGTTTTGGAAATAGGAGCACTTTCGCGACCTTCTGTTAAATAGTCAAAATCGGCCTGGAGGGCTTCGGCGTTCTTTGAAAAAATATCCCATGTATTTTTAATACGCAGAACATCACCTTCATGCTCAATGGAATCATAAGCTGAGAAGTCAACCTCTTGGCCTTCCAATGAATAAAAAGCAACCACTTCTTCATTATGGAAAATAGCTTCATTTTCTTGAAGGGATTCTATTTTGCTGACCAACTCCTTATTGGGTAAGAAAGATGCGTTAATCAGTATATTTTTATCCA
>JBATIW010000221.1:0-3611 GCA_049668005.1 Maribacter sp. | reverse complement strand
AAAAGCCACAATTTCATCCGTAGCGACAATTTCACCCCTAGTCTTCCGAAACACCTTTACCGGGCCACCATCGTAAGGCACCAAAAGGTCATCGGTACCGTTCATGACCATTACGGCAACTGGTTTTTCTGGATTGCATTTGGGTATATAATCCTTGGAGAGGGAAGCGGTAAGAATGGCCCCACCCCGAAAGATATCGGCACGATCGCATAACAAACGTGAGGACATAAAACCACCATTAGACATCCCTGTGGTGAAAATGCGCGTGGCATCAATAAGGTATTTTTGTTTGAGTTCATTGACTATAGCAGTAATGAAACCCACATCATCTATATCTTCTTTCCAAGCCAATACATCCTCCAATTTTCTGCCGTCGTTCCAATTTTTATTTATGGCGTTTGGATAAACCACAATAAAGCCGTCGCGATCGGCCAATGTATTGAATCGTCCAAAAGTGAGCCCTGGTGTGCCTTTGGCCGTACCACCACCACCATGTAAATTAAAAAGTAATGGAACAGGGCCATTCATTTTTTCTTTTGGAGGTAAATGCACGATATAGTTTCGCTCACGACCATCAAACTCCATCTCGTATGTAAGGTCATTGGTTTTGAGACCGCGCGAGGGTGCACAGGCATTAAAGCTCAGTCCAAGTATTGTTAATGAAATAAAAAGAAGTAGTACTAAGGGTTTCATCTGTTTATTTTTATTTGTATATAGAGGTCAGATGTAATTCACCATCAATCTTTTTTGTAGGTATGATGAATTGTAATCGCTCATTTCATGATCTTGATTTAGTGAAAGGGAAGCAAATTTGGTACCAAAAATGTTTTTTTGGCTTTTTGCGAATTGAAAATATCAAAACCATAATGACATTGCATCAATTTTTTCAACCCATATTTCAATTGTGGAAATTCTTCTATAAAACCATGAAAATCATTGGCTTTGCTTTTTTGCATAAAATGATAAACGGCTTTCACTGCGGCAACGGTCAGGGTTGTATTGTATTTGTCAATTGCTCCATGGTGGGTGACATAGACGACCAATTGGCTACAAATATTCTTGATGGCCTGATCATGTCCGTATTTCCCAATATGGATATAGGCAAGACGTAAATGCGCCTCGTGACTAAAAAGTGAAGGGTCTATTTCGCAGGATTTGAACTGTTGCTCAAATTGAGTGTCGCTATGCTCAAAATGACTTTTCATTACACTTTACAATTAACGATTAATATCCCACAGCGGCCCCATCAGGTCTGGAGGAGTCTGCAGCTCCAGTAAATACTTTTTTTATGGGGTCGTAGGTAATACCCATTAAGGCTCCTAAATTACTATATTCTTGCATTGTATGTCCCATGGTTTCCAGTGCTTTTCGAGTATCGGGGGATAATAGATGTTGCTCATAGATGATACGGTCTGGTAACCATTGGTGGTGTATTTTCAAGGCTTCGATGGCCTTGTCGACACGCATATTAAATTCCAACACACTTAACACCGTTTGGAAAACTGTATTGATAATAGTTCTTCCACCAGGACTGCCAATGACTAAATAGGGCCTGCCATTTTTACCCACTATGGTCGGGGTCATGCTCGATAGCATTCTTTTTTCGGGGGCCACCAAATTGGGCGCCGTACCAATTTGTCCGTTACTTTTGGTACTCCCGGGTTGGGCATTGAAGTCGCCCATTTCGTTATTGAAAATGAATCCTAATTCTGGCGAGCCCATGCGTGACCCATAGCTATATTCCAATGTATAAGTCAGTGAAACGGCGTTTCCCTCCTTGTCCATCACCGATAAGTGGGTAGTACTATTCCCATCGTACAACTGCCCAAATTTGGTCGAATCACTGACCGATGCCAGGGTCATATCAATGGCTTCAAAACGTTTTTTTGCGAATATCTTTGAGGTCAACTTTTCCAGGGGCATATTAAGATTGAAATCAGGGTCTCCCAAGTGCTCGGCGCGGTCCGAAAAAGCCCTGCGCATGGCCTCGGCCACCAAATGCACATATGCGGTGGAGTTAAACTCGATTTCTTTAAAATCGGCCTGTTCCATCAAATTCATCATTTCGACAAGAGCAACACCCCCAGAACTTGGTGGGGGCATGGAATAGATATCGAAATCCTTATACGTACCCTTTATTGGCTTTCGTTCAATTGCCTCGTATTTTTTCAGGTCTTTTTTAGTAATGATCCCCCCATTTGCTTTCATCCATTTGGCAATTTTTTTCGCAACTTCCCCTTTGTAGAATCCGTCTTTACCTTTATCACGAATCAATGCTAAGGTAGCTGCCAACTGACGTTGTTTCCAACGTTCATCGGGTTGTACTACATTACCTGCCGCATTTCGGAAATAGGCGTCCATGAATTGATTTTCATTTCCTTTTTTGGTGAAATGTTCTGCAGCGGCAAAAAGTGACCAGTTGAATGGAAATCCGTTTTTGGCTTGATCAATAGCAGGTTGCACTACATCGGCCCACGGGAGTTTTCCGTATTGCTGATGTGCTTTGTGGAGTCCGGCTACGGTCCCTGGAACTCCGATGGCTTTTATGCTATTATGGTTGCTATCGCCAATTAAGTCCCCGTTGGTATCAAGATACATGTCATTGGTTGCAGCAAGCGGGGCTTTTTCACGAAAATCAATGGTGGTTACATTTCCATCAGCGTTCATAAAAACAATGAATCCGCCTCCACCGATATTTCCCGCGGAGGGGAGGGTCACCGCTAATGAAAATGCCGTTGCAATAGCGGCATCCACGGCGTTACCCCCCTTTTTTAATATACCCACTCCAATTGCTGAGGATAAGCTGTTTGAGGAGGCCACCATGCCATTCTTGGCATAGGTTTGGGCATTGATTTGGGGAATGATGAGGATTATGGTAAGTAGAAAAAAATAGAAGCGTTTTGTATTCATGTAGTTGTTGGTTGATGTCATGTTTTTGTTGGGTGATGAAGATAGGGATTTTATTTTTTTTTTGCGTATCGCCTCCGCCTGAAGGCATCTCCCCTTACAAAGGGCGGACCATGCGATTCATGATTTGACGCTTCCTCCGTCTGACTTACAAAGACAAGGATTTAGTTTTCTATGATGTACCTTGCATTTGTTCAATATATAGGAGTTTTAAACCTCATATCGAATATATGACCAATTATAGTTAGTAAAAGACTAAAACAGGTATTTTGCAATTATAATCCAATACATGCTACCTAAACATTTGAACAAAAACTCAAATTGTATGAAAAAGAGCGTATTTTTTGTTTTAGCGCTGAGTATTTGTGGGTTCGCTAAGGCTCAAATATCTATTTCCCCAGACAAACCCAAACATTTTGCTGCAGGTGTTGTTATCGGTGGTATAGGTGGGTATTCTGCGAATAGAATTTTTAAGGGTGACCGGTATTGGACTTGGGCGGGTGCTGTGGGAAGTAGTCTTGCTGCCGGCCTTACGAAAGAAGCGATAGATAAAGCAGATTACGGTGTCTGGGATAATAATGATGTTCTTTTTACAGTATTAGGCGGTATGGTTTCTGGATTGGCACTTGAATTACTGATCAAAAAAAGAGTAAGAGGACGTATTAGGGTAACTTGTAATTGCGATACTTTAAATGCCCAACGTC
>JBATIW010000220.1:0-2377 GCA_049668005.1 Maribacter sp. | reverse complement strand
GCATAAGGGCAACAACCTCTCCTTTACGAACATGCCTAAAGATATGGTTCGCTGCCAATAACTTCTTATTGATGAGTGTATCGATGCCTATTGAATGTGAAAGTTGAAAATAGTCCATATTTTCAACCAGTGCGATTGTCTTTTTAATGTTTTTGGATTTTGCCACCAAACAAGACATAATATTGGTTTCAGAATTACCGGTTACAGCTATAAAGGCATCCATTGACTCCAGGCTTTCTTCTTCCAACAATTCAACATTCCTACCATCACCGTTGATTACTAAAGCATTTGGAAGGTCATCGGACAAATCAAAAGCCTTTTCCTTGTTCTTCTCAATAAGTTTAACATTGAATTTCTTGGCACAAAGGTCGCGTGCGGTCTTAAAACCTACTTTACTACCTCCTAGAATCATCACATTCTTGATATCCTCTTTCTTTTTATCGGTCAACTTGTATAATTCATCAACCCCTTCTGTAGTTGTTATGAAATATACTTGATCTCCTTCCTTGAAAATAGTATCCCCGCGCGGAATTACAGTAAATTGGGTTCCCAATCTTTTTAAAGCAATTGGCATAAAATGAAGCTCCGAAAATATTTGGGCAGCCTCTTTAACCATTTTACCAACGAAAGGGGCCGTCTTTTGGAGTGAGACACCTACCATGATCAACTTACCACCTTCAAACTCATAGGTATCATTAAAAGCAGACTTGTTCAATAAAAGTTGAATCTCCTCAGCAGCCAATTCTTCAGGAGAAATCAATTCATCAATTCCCAATTCTGAAAAACGAATGGAATCCTGGTTATCTATAAATTCTGTATTTGAGATTCTTGCAATAGTACGTTTACACCCCAACTGTTTCGCCAACATACAAAGGGTAATATTTGTTGTTTGAGAGGAAGTAACACCTATAACAAGATCAGATTCATGAACTTTTGCGTCCTTTAAAACTGATATTGATGTGGCATCACCTCTTAAAACCCGAATATCCAAATGGTTGTCAGCGTAAACCAAGCTCTCTTTATCGGTATCTATCAGGGTAATATCCTGGGACTCATATGAGAGTAATTTTGCCAAGTGAAAGCCTACTTCACCAGCTCCGGCAATAAGAATTTTCATTGATTACAAATGTTGATTTTACAGTTAAGGTTGCTTTGGCCTAAATGTCTATGAGAAAGAAGTGTCTTTGGAGGCCTTACGCCTATTTTACAACCCATTTAATGGAATATTTGCACCTAATGCAGCACAAAATTACACATTTTATTTGGGTTCATCCTTAATTTATGAAGCTAAAAACCAAGAGCCAATATTCATTAAATTCCAATTAAAGAAATAGCTGATCGCTAAATTGTATCTTTGCCGAAATTTTTTTAATGAGCAAAAAAGTAACGCCCTATCAGGATTCCGATTTAGGAAAAAAAGAACAGGTAACACAAATGTTCGATACGATATCAAAGAATTATGATGGCTTAAACCGAGTCATATCATTCGGTATTGATATAAAATGGAGAAAGCGGGTAGTGGCAATTATAAAAACTAAAAAACCAGAAATTCTATTGGATATCGCAACTGGAACTGGGGATTTGGCAATAAATCTTGTCCAAACAGGAGCTCGTAAAATTGTAGGTTTGGATATATCTCCAGGTATGTTGGAAGTAGGAAAGAAGAAGGTGCTTGAGAAGCATATGGAGAATACTATTGAGATGATCGAAGGTGACAGCGAAAATTTACCTTTTGAAGACAATACATTCGATGCCATAACTGTAGCCTTTGGTGTTCGTAATTTTGAAACCCTTGAAAAAGGCCTGTCTGAGATTCATAGGGTATTAAAGCCAAAAGGGACTTTTGTTGTATTGGAAACTTCAGTACCAACAAAAACGCCATACAAACAAGGGTATCATTTTTATACCAAAAACATACTTCCTAAAATTGGTAAGCTATTTTCAAAAGACGATTCCGCATATGCCTATTTAAGTGAATCAGCCTCGGTTTTTCCACATGGCGAGAATTTCAACAATATTTTAAGGAAAATCGGGTTTATAGATGTAGTAAATAAACCGCAAACCTTCGGGGTTGCTTCTATTTATGTCGCTACAAAATAAGTTTATGAAACATTATCTTTTTATCTTGATAGGCCTCGTATTTATTAGCCAGCCAATTATGGCCCAATTTAACGAGAAACCGATCATGAATTTGGAGACCGAAGACGAACCGCTTCTCAATTGGGGTTATTTTCTTGGTTTTAATCAATATGATTTTAAGTTCGATTATAAGAATGATTCGCGGGATATTCTAGTGAACAAATCCTTTGGTTTTAATGTTGGCCTCATTGGGGAATTGCGCATAAACGAGTTTTTGGATGTTCGTTTTGAACCTGGT
>JBATIW010000219.1:0-4505 GCA_049668005.1 Maribacter sp. | reverse complement strand
TCCAAAGAAGCGCAAAAAAGAGGCATGACAATACCCAAATATTCAAATGCCAGCCTTCAATCTGGCAAAAAAATCGAATCCCGTAGGCTAATTAATGTTAAAAAACACCATTTTAACACTCCGATTTAGCAGTTATTCACCACAACATTCAGTATATACACAACAAAATGGCTTATTATATGTTAATTATATAGCTGATTTTAAACACTTTATCGATGAAATGCATAACTTTATGTAAACATTAAAATCGTTTGCCATGGAAAATTCAACATTAAGTAAGAGAATTACTAGGGAAATTGAAAACTTGATTTCCAAAAGTTGTGCCAACCAACAAGCGACCGACAAATTCAGCAACTTGCACGTTGCATTATTAAAGAAGTATTATAATGCAGCCGATGTTTCTATTGATTATCACAGGAAAAGGATTGAAATGGACATTGTAATGGATGATGATCAGTATGATCCCCAAAAGGTGAATACTTATATTTCGACCTTACATGCCAATTTAATTTTTAAAAACCTAAAAGACTTTTTAAAGTCATGTATCGAAATGGATGCTAAAAGTTTAGGTTTTTATGCAGGCCTGTTACGTACCTTCACTAAGAAGGATGTAACGTTGACTGTTGCATAAAAAGTAAAACCACTGCCAACAAAAAAAGACGCCCAAATTGGTGTCTTTTTTTTTATTCCATTTTTAATGGTTTTGTTAACAGGTTCATATCAATAAAATTTATAGTTTAGCGCACCAAAAATCAACAAAACAGAAGTAACATGAGAAAGTTTGCATTTGCGGCGCTATTTATCGTAAGTTTTATGGTCAATGCCCAATCCAATAACGAATTAATAAAACATTACGAAGCCTTTTACAAAGAAATGAGATTGCAATCAGATGTAAATGGTATGATCAATGCCATCACACATCTTAACATACTTTCACCATCGAAAGCAAGAAAAGACACTTTGGCCTATATCTACACAAATAATAATCAACATATGCAAGCCCTCAATACTATAGGCATAGATAAAAGTGAATCAGATTCAGATTTGTCGGTGCAGGTAAAGGCAATTTCCTTAAAGGCCCTAAACCAGCCAAAAAGAGCATTGGAGCAATTTGAAATTTTGAACAAGAGATCTCCTAATGCTTATTTGGCCTATGAAATTGCTGACTTAAAAATACAAACAGGCGATAATGCTGGGGCAATAACCAATATCGAATTTGGTATTACAAATGCACAGGACGATATGAAGTATGCTTTTTATGAAAGACAACAACCCTACGAGGCATCATTAAAAGCGGCTTTTATTCATTTAAAGGCACTCGCTATCTATAACCAGGATAAAACAAAGATCGATGAGGCAATCTCCCTTCTTGATGAAGCCTTAAATATTGATCCAAGTTTTAATCTAGCAAGTCTGAGTAAGCAAGCACTAGTGTCTAGAAAAACACAACCTGAAACTGAGAAACAGGAATAATTATTTCAGTATTAATTAGTGCTGATTTCTCCGCTTTGGATAACAAACTGCATCAAACCGTTCAATCCGTTTGATGCATTCTTTTTAAGTGCCTTTTTTAATATGAGGTAAGACAATATTTTCTTTGGAATTGATTTCGATTCCCAATACACTTCCAATTTCAAATTACATTGGGCTGCTGTAATTGGCGTAATAACATAAAACTGGTAAAGTTTTTTTATAAAAGGTGCATTTGGTGTTAATTCACCGTAGACCAATTGTCCAGGTTCTGAATTTTTGGTCACGGTCTCGAAATTTAATTGTTTGCCATTGATTACACACACATGCTCGGTACCTAAGCGAGTAACTTCGTTCACATTGTACTCAAACTTGTCTACGCCCTTTATCCAATGATGACGATAGGTATAATTGGTGATGTACTCCAAAAGGGATTCTGCAGCAATAGGAAACTGATCTTCCAACACGATATTTGGTGCATGGTTAAAACCAACTTTTTTAGCTTGTGAGAACGAATTAAGATTTAGTTTTTCAATATCAATCAATGAGTATATGTATTCTACTTCTTTTCCATCGTACAAATTTTTACCTTCCCTGAATTGATATACTTTGCTGCTATAATTTATAGGTAATTCCAAATCATTGGCAAGCTCCTTACTGATCAAAGCATAATTATCGCTATCTACTGAATTTTTCAATAATCTATGGGCCTCAATTACGTGTTGCCCAAATGGTTTTCGATTTCCTTGAACCTGAATAAACTGCAAATCCCCTGAATGGGCAACAATTTTCAATTGTAGATTAGGTGCTGTCGCGCATGCATTACAAGGGCATATGCGGTTCTTTTCCAATAATCTTAAATGTCCGTAAAAGGCAGTGAACATGGTTTCAATCTGGGCTAATAATTTTTCCTGTGAGGAAATCTCATCTTCCTTATAAAAAAATAGGGCATCACCTTCAATCTCTGCAAGTTTCAATTCTTGGGTATTGGCACTGATCAGCACCTCCAGTAGTTCTGAAATAACATGTTGGCTATGTTCAACCTCTGTGGTTTGCACAAACCTTGTAAAACCCGAAATATCCGGAATAAAAAGAAGGGATTTTGACATAACAAGTCATTAGTCAAACTTTAGGTGGAAAATTACAGAAGATTCACTTTGGGTTTACCGATCCTTGGCGATTCTTTAATTTGAGCATTAACAAACTATCTTTCCCTCTCTTCATTTGCACAAGCTCATCCACATTTTCATTAGGTACTGCAATAGACAAAACGTAATGGGCGATTTTCCAACTACCATTAACTTTTTTCAACACCCCCGAACCACGACAAAGCTTCATTTGGGTATCCAAAAGTTCATCAAACCATGCGAAATCATTTGTACCATTAACATAGATATTTCGTTCAACAGCTGTGAAATTCCATGCTTTACCCCTATCAAAATAAGGCTTTGAAAACTCCTTAAACGCCCGATTTTGCCAATTCTCCATTGCATCGGTCCCAATAAAGACCCCATCATTGGTCATCAATCCAAAATAGGTGTCAAAATTGGCCTCGGCTGCAGCTTTGTGCCATGTATCAAGGACAGCATTCAATTCTTTTTCTGATTTGATTTCTTGGGCGCCTACATTCATAATGAACGAAACAAGAAACAACAAAAGGATGTTATTCTTCATCTAAGATAAGTTTAGTATCCAATGTATTATTGAGCATTACATTGAATTGTTTGAGAAGTGCATTATAGGCGTTGATCATTTCATATACCGAAGCCTCAGGATCTAAACGATAAATTAAATCACCTTTAACCTTTAGGACATAGGTTTTGAACACCTTTTGTCTGCTCTTAATCTGAGGCTTATCAAATTCTTTTGGGTATTTGGAATCTTCTAGAAGTTTTTGCTCTTCAATTATGTTTTCAAGGGTCAATCTTAAATCTTCTATGTTGGCAGCATTGTATATGGCATCAAAACTAACATCCATCGCATTATATTCAGGCCATTCAGCTAGTATGGCTCTCACTTTTGAATTTACACTAAGCTTATTGGGCCATTCTTGGGTAGATAATTCATATCCCGAACTATCATCGACAGCCCCTTCCTGGATCTTTTCCTTACAAGAAACAACCATGAAAAGAAGAAATCCAATTATTAATATTTTATGCATAAAGCGAATGTACAAATTTTAATAAAAGCTATATTTACCTTGAATTCATTTAACTTCATTTTAATGCAGAAACCCATTCTAATATTAGGGGCTTGCGGACAAATTGGTACCGAACTCACCTTTGCCTTGCGCGACAAACATGGTAATGATTTGATCATTGCCAGTGATATTCGTGAGGGCAATGAGGATTTAGTGAAATCAGGACCTTTTGAGTTGTTGGATGCCACTGATTATGATGCATTGGAAGATATAATTGCCTACTACGAGATAAGCGAGGTTTATCTAATGGCTGCAATGTTAAGTGCAACAGCGGAAAAATTTCCGATGCGTGCTTGGAACTTGAATATGAATTCACTATTCAACGTTTTAAACCTTGCGAAGGAAAGAAAAATAGACAAAATCTTTTGGCCTTCGAGCATTGCTGTTTTTGGTCCCAATACTCCTGATATCAATACGCCTCAAAATACGATTATGGAACCTACAACGGTATATGGCATTAGCAAGCAATCTGGGGAACGTTGGTGCAATTATTACCATAATAAATTTGGAGTGGATGTACGAAGTGTGCGTTATCCAGGACTGATCAGTTGGAAAACAATGCCGGGGGGCGGCACTACCGATTATGCGGTTGAAATTTTTCATAAGGCTTTATCTGAAGGCAAATACAGCTGCTTTTTAGAGAAAGATACCAAATTGCCCATGATGTTTATGGATGATGCCATTCGTGCGACAATCATGTTAATGGAAAGTAAAACTGAGAAAATTAGAATTCGCTCTTCGTACAATTTAGCAGCAATGAGTTTTACGCCAAATGAGATTGCCAAAGGTATTCAGGAAATCATTCCTGATTTTAAGATAACCTATACCCCAGATT
>JBATIW010000218.1:0-10789 GCA_049668005.1 Maribacter sp. | reverse complement strand
TTCTTGACGTGTCATGGCGTCGGCAAACCCTAGATTGGAATGGCCTACCATTCCAAAGACTTTGGTCACTCCCCAATTGATCATGGTTTCGACCATGATGTCCGATATTGTGCTTTCGTGTTTCTCTTCCTCCTTTATGCCAACATAAACCGCATCATTTTCCACTTTTGTTGGAAACGTTTCAACGCCATCATCAAAACCTCCTGGAGGAACTCCTGTACATGGGTCAAAATCCCACCCATGCCATGGGCAACGCAATAATCCATTTTCAATGGAACCTTCGCCTAGAGGTCCTCCTTGATGTGGGCATTTATTGTCCAGCGCAGCATATTTGTTCTTGAAATGGGTAAGGCAAATACCTTTGTGATTTGCCGTTACTGTCATTACCCGACCTTCTTGGAGTTGGGATTTATTATCTAAAACTTTGTGCCAAATGACTTTCTTTTTCATGGGTAACGATTATTTGTTGGGTGACCTTATATGCTGATTTTTAAAAAAATGAGGGCATGGGAATGTTGTATTTTTTATAAATACTAAGCGGAATACCTAGATCAGCGATTTGTATATCGATTTTTGGTTCAAGTAAATTTAGAACATCTTTTGGAGCAGCAAGCGTTAATACTTGATGTGCCCTGAACATGGGTTCTTTTAAATCTTTGGAAATGCCCATAGGAATATCCAATGAAATACGAAATGCCGATGAGTTATTGGCCGCTTTGATTCTTTCTTGGAATATTGTGCTCAAAGGGAGTCTTTGGGAAAACCCGAGATAGGCATCGACCCATATAGCGGGTTCCTTAACAGATTCTTCTTTAGCACCAAATAAACGTGCCCTTTCCAATTGAGTTTTAGGTAGTGCTTTGGTAATTTCAATAGGAAGATCTAAATAAACATCGAACCCCCAAGCAGCTAATCTTCTCGCCGCTACTAATCCACCACCACCATTATTTCCATCTCCTATTCCGATTAATATCTTGGAATTTTTCGTAGCGTGTATTGTAATTAGTCTGGCCAAATGCAGCCCTGCATTTTCCATCATTAATCCAATAGGTAGGTTGTATTGCTCAACAACCAGATAGTCCATCTCCTTGAATTTTTCCAAGGACAAAGTGTCACTATTCTTAAAATGATTAGGCATACGAGAATATATTGATGTTCCTTGAGCTTAACTTTTAGGACTACCCATCAACGTTTATGCTCTGGGCTATCGAAACCTGCTTTACATCCTGCTTGCCATTCATCAGGTTGATTACCATGGGCAGGAATGCCACCTTGGTCCTTTAGCATACGTGCCAAATGAAGACAGTTCCAAACGAGGAAAGTTGTATTTCTATTGGTGAAATCATTTTCAGGTCCGCCAGAACCTTCATCTCTGTATGATGGCCCTGGACCTGCTTCACCCATCCAACCGGCATCGGCCTGAGGAGGTACTGTATACCCTATATGTGAAAGTGAGAACAGTATGTTCATAGCACAATGCTTTACACCGTCCTCATTACCAGTAATAAGCGTTGCACCTACTTTACCATAATCCCTATATTGTCCTTTCTCATTGAATAGGTGGGTATACCCATACATACGCTCCAAGGTTCTGTTACAAACTGAAGATTTTTCACCCAACCAAACTGATGTGCATACGATTAGAATGTCGCACGCATCTATTTCTTTTTGGATTATTGGCCAATCATCTTTATCCCATTCCGGGGTTTTTGACATGTCTAGTCCTAAACCAGCAGGAATCTCATAATCAACGGGGCGTATTATTTTGGTTGAAACACCGTTAGCCTCAAAAATTCTTTGGGCAACATGTATTAGAGCTTCGGTATGTGATAAAACAGGAGTTCTATTTAATGTGCAATTCAAAAAAAGTACGTTGAGGTCATCATATTTGGCTGGTGCAACTGAACACTGATGTTCGGTCATTTTATTTAATTGTTCTGACATAGTTGAATGTTTAGATTGGAAATTGAGCTTATTTTATCGCGTTGAAGACCATAGTTTTGTTCATGAAAACGAACTACTAAAGTTATTCTTTATTCATCTCTTTATAAATCATCTTACAGCTAGGACATTCCGATCCGTGCACAGAACTTTTTAGTTTTATTCCATTTAAATGGGTTACAACAAAGTCTTGAATAAAGGCATGCTTACTTTCTTTATTGTTCACGTTGATTTGAATATCCTTATATTTTTACCGGATTAAATTTCCATACTCTTGATTTCCCCAACAATTTGGACAAACACCTGAAGGGGGTATTATTAAATTCATCGATTGGTTTTTTTCCAAGGAGACGATTTAAGAAATTTCTCATAGGTATTCTTTTTTGGAAAGGAAATATAGCCAGGGTTCTAATCTATAAGGCGATCCTTTCATAATTTATGCTTTGGAAGCGTAATTTTGATAGTAAATACTAATTTTAAACAAAGTTAAATTTTGGTCGCAATAGTTATTCCTACCTTTCATTAGGAAATGTATGATTGTGCTTTGGACCTAGTTTTTAAACCAACACCATTCCCCCATTTGTTTCTTGCTCCTTGAGTTTTTGCACAAGATCTAATGCATCAGGAACAACGTCGCTGCACAATACAATCAATGATCCAGGTATTGCATTTTTTACGGCATGGATAATGGCTTCTTTTTCGGATGGAATTACCGTTGTTTTTTTATTAGGATCTGTGGCTTTTATGCCATCATGTAGCATTTTAATAAGCTCTTTTTCAGTCTTTCCCCTTAAATGCTTGTCTTGACGTATGATAATCTCATCGAACATCTCGGCCGCGATACTTCCCATTTCATTGTTATCTTCCAAACGCCTATCCCCAATTCCCGCAATAATCCCTACTCTGACAGTGGCCTCCAATGTATCTGTAAAATTCTTAAGGGCCCTCATACCTGCAGGATTATGGGCATAATCAAGTAAAATGGAAAAATCATTGAACTTGAATAAATTCAATCGGCCAGGGGTCTGTGATGGTGAGGGAATGAAGGTTTCAAGTGCGGCTTTCATATCTTCGATACTTATTCCCTGCACATTTGCAGCAAGAATGGCAGGTAGTACATTTTGAATCATAAAAGTGGCTTTGCCGCCAAAAGTCAAGGGAATGTCTTTGGCTTTCATAATCCGCATTTTCCACTCACCACGGCAAATGGTCACATATTCATTTTCATATACGGCAGTAATACCACCAATGCGCTGCAGTGCTTTTATCCTAGGATTGTTTTCATCCATTGAAAACAAGGCGACATTGCATTCAACAGTGCGCCTCATTTCATATACCAAATCGTCATCCGCATTCAAGATAGCATAGCCGCTAGGCAAAACGGTCTCAGGAACCACGCCCTTAACCTTTGCCAATTGTTCAATGGTATGTATGCCTTTTAATCCCAAATGGTCAGCTGCTATATTGGTCACAATGCCCACATCACATTTTTTAAAGCCTAAGCCTGCACGTAACAATCCTCCTCGGGCACATTCCAAAACTGCAAAGTTCACCGTTGGATCTTTAAGCACAAATTCAGCACTAGCAGGTCCTGTACAATCCCCGGACATGAGCAACCTATTTTGTATATAAACCCCATCACTTGTGGTATATCCGACGCGGAATCCCCGCATTTTTGCCATATGGGCAATCAATCGGGTAGTGGTTGTCTTACCGTTGGTTCCTGTTACCGCAATAATGGGAATCCTGCCCGTATTGCCTTGCGGAAATAATTTATCTATTACATTGGCCGCAACATTACGGGGCAATCCACTCGTAGGGGCCAAGTGCATACGAAAACCTGGTCCCGCATTTACTTCGAGTACTGCACCTCCTGTATCGGATAATGGTTGGGTAATGTCAGTAGTCATGATATCCACTCCACAAATATCAAGATCAATTATTTTTGAAATCCGTTCTACCATTGAAACATTTGCAGGATGCACAATATCCGTTACGTCCTCGGCCGTGCCTCCAGTACTCAAATTAGCGGTATCTTTCAAAATGAGCATTTCATCTTTTGGGATGACTGAGGAAAGTGAATACCCTTTGGACTCGATAATACTTTTTGTCAAGTCATTTACCGTAATCTGTGTTAGCACTTTTTCATGACCATAACCACGTCTAGGGTCGCTATTCACCTGATCTATCAATTCCTGTATTGTCGATTTTCCGTTGCCGATTACATGGGCGGGGGTTCTTTTGGCGGCTGCCACCATTACATTGTTGATAACCAATAACCTATAGTCTTCCCCAATCACATATTTTTCTACTATTACGGCGGGGGAAACTTCTTTGGCAATATGAAAAGCGTCGACAGCCTCTTCAAGAGCGTTTATATTTACGGTTATTCCACGACCATGATTACCGCCTACTGGCTTGATGACAAGAGGAAATCCAACATATTCGCAGGTTTCCTTTAGGCTACTTTCCCTTCGAATAATATCTCCCTTGGGCACTTCTATTTGGGCTTGTTCTAAAAGATATTTCGTGTCTTCCTTGTCACAAGCCAATTCTACACCAATACTACTTGTTTCACTGGTAACTGTCGCCTGAATACGTTTTTGGTTGGCACCATAACCCAATTGGCAAAGCGAATATTTATTCAACCTTATCCAAGGAATTCCCCTACTGGCAGCTTCTTCTACTATAGATCCAGTGCTAGGACCCAAACGATCTGCTTCCCTGATTTCCCGCATTTTTTGAATATCATCAGCCATAGCATATGCTTCACCTTTGATCAAGGCTTCACAAATACGCACCGATACTTCTGCCGCATATCTGCCCACTTTTTCTTCCATATAGGCAAATACCACATTGTAAACACCTTTTTCTCCATAACCCCGTGTTCGGCCAAAACCAACATCCATGCCGGCCAACGTTTGGATTTCAAGAGCAATATGTTCAATAATATGGCCCATCCAAGTACCTTCCTCCACACGTTCAAAAAAACCTCCGGGTGTACCAACAGAGCAACGATGTTCATACATACTTGGAAACATGGCCTCTAACCGCTCCTTGAAACCCTTTATTTTGTTAGAGGGTAGTTCTTCCATTTCTTCAAGGTCTAACACCATCACAATGAGCTTATGACGTCTAACTGACCAATAGTTGGGGCCACGCATGGCATTTATACTTAATATCTTCATAATGACCAGATCTAGATTAAAAATTGAAAGAACATAAATATATGCAATTTACACTGATAAAATCGTTTATTTTTGTCGTATCAAAGTATCTAAAAACAAATAATGCAAAGCATAAAAGGAACATTGATCCCTATTGGTGGGAACGAGGATAAAGGCATAAAAACAGATGAGAATTACACACTTGAATTTATAGAAGAGGGTATCTTGTCACATGTTTTAAGGGAGTCGGGGGGAATTAATGCCAAGATAGTCGTTATTCCGATTGCATCGAGCATTCCAGTTGAGGTAAGTAATGGCTACATATCTGCCTTTAAGAAATTGGGGTGTAAGGATGTTCAAGTTCTTAATATCAGCAAAAAAAAGGAATCTGAGGATCCGTTGGCAATTTCGTTAATGGAGAAAGCAGATTGTATAATGTTTTCTGGGGGTAATCAATCAAAAATCATCAATAAAATCGGTGGTACTACCCTTCATAAAATCATGATAGACCGTTATATCAAGGAAGAAGGATTTGTAATTGCCGGGACGAGTGCCGGTGCCATGGCCATGGCTACAGAAATGATCTCTGGTGGCAGCAGTACTGAATCTTTTGTGAAAGGTGCGGTTAGTATATATAACGGATTGGGTCTGATTCCCGAATTGACAATCGACACCCATTTCATTCAAAGGGGCCGCTTTGGCAGATTGTCCGAGGCGGTTGCTAAATTCCCCCATCTTTTAGGCATTGGGTTGGCAGAAGACACCGGATTAATCATCAAAGAGGGCAATAAATTTGAAGTAATCGGTTCGGGAATGGCCATTGTCTTTGACGCCCAAAACCTTACCCATAATAACGAAAAGATTTTGGAAGAAGGTACTCCAATGACGATGTCCAATTTAGTGGTTCATGTGCTTTCTAACGGTGACCAATATAATATAGAAACTCGACAGGTTAAGGTTTTACCGGTCGATTCGCCTTTTGTTTAGTCCTTGTAAATTGCAATTCCTTCTTCTCCTTTAGCAGTCTTGAAGGCACGATACATGCCTTCTGTATTAAATGGCAAGGCAATATTCCCGTTGGCGTCTACGGCAATAAGGCCACCATCACCACCAATTTCCAATATTCTTTTATGTATGACTTCGGACGCTGCTTCCGATAGTGAAAATCCCTTATACTCCATTAAGCATGAAACGTCATACGCTACCACACCTTTGATGAAATATTCGCCACTCCCAGTACAGGAAACCGCACAGGTTTTATTATTGGCATAATTTCCCGAACCGATCATTGGACTATCGCCTACACGGCCAAAGCGTTTGTTGGTCATTCCTCCAGTTGAGGTAGCTGCAGCGATATTTCCGACTTGATCACAGGCAACGGCACCCACTGTACCAAATTTTGAATCTTTTTTCAGAGAATGGTCCAATTGAAAATCGTCAGTATCTTTTATGTCCAACCATTGTTGATGCCGTAATTCATCATAGAAATAGTCATTATGCTCAAAACGATGATTCATTTTTTTGGCGAATTGCATCGCACCTGTCCCTGCCAAAAAAACATGTTCGCTTTTTTCCATAACATCTTTTGCAAGGACAACTGGATTTTTAATTCCGGATATTAAAGAAACAGCACCTGCATTCAACGTCTTTCCATCCATGATGGAGGCATCCATCTCATGGGTCTCATTAGCTGTAAAAACGCTTCCCTTGCCTGCATTGAACAAGGGTGAATCTTCCAATGTAATTACAGCTATTTCAACTGCATCAACTGCCGTTCCGCCTTTTTCTAGAATTTCAGATCCTTTATCCAAAGCAGATTTCAAGGCATTTCTATATGCCGATTCCTGCTCTAAGGACATCAACCCCTTGACCAAGGTTCCTGCGCCGCCATGAATGGCAATCGCATGTTTGCCAAAACTCATATTTCCATGGATTTTTTCTGTAGGATTGAAGTGATAATCAGCGAAGCATGTATTCTGGAATTCTCAATGAACCATTTATGGGTTTCCATACCGCCGCAAATAACACCGGCTAAATAGAGTCCAGCAATATTGGTTTCCATTGTTTCTTGGTTGTACTGCGGAAGTCTTTTATTGTCAGCGGATAAATGAATTCCCAATTTTTCAAGAAAAGCGAAATTGGGTTTGTATCCTGTAAGGGCAAGTACAAAATCATTAATTAGTTCAATGGTTCCCTCTGCAGTATCTACCACTAGTTTATTGGGGTGTATTTCTTTAACATTGGCATTGAAATAAGCTTTAATGCTTCCTTCCTTTATACGATTTATAATATCGGGCCTTACCCAATACTTGACCCTTTGACCAACTTCAGGCTCGCGAATGATCAGTGTAACCGCTGCGCCTTTACGATAACATTCCAACGCAGCATCCACTGCAGAATTACTTGCCCCTATCACCGCCAATTTCTGACTTGCATAATAGTGTGGGTCTTTATAGTAATGCGAAACCTTATCCAAATCTTCTCCTGGGATATCCAGTAAATTGGGAATGTCGTAAAATCCTGTTGCTATAATCACATTTGAGGCCGAATACTCATTTTTATCGGTTACGACCTTGAACAGGTCATCGGATTTTTGAACGTCCTCAACTTTTTCAAACAGATTGATGCTCAATTTATTGCTTGAAACAATCCTTCGATAATATTCCAATGCTTCATTCCTTTTGGGTTTGACCTCTTTACTTATAAAGGGTATTTCATCGATCTCAAGCAGTTCAGAGGAGGAAAAGAACTGCATGTTTATAGGATAGTTGAAAAGGGAATTCACAATAGGACCTTTTTCGATAATAATATAGCTAAGCCCATTTTTCTGGGCTTCCAGTCCACATGCGATTCCTATGGGTCCACCACCAACAATGACAATATCAAAATAATCCATTATCCTGCAAGTTCTTTTAATTCCTGAATGGTTTGCGTGGGATTATCACTTTTGAAGACAAAACTGCCAGCCACTAAAACATCTGCTCCTGCTTCAACCAATGCTCTTGCATTTTTTGAAGTTACGCCTCCATCAATCTCTATTAATGTTTTTGCCCTTTTGTTATTTATCAATGCTTTTAGTGATCTTACTTTTTCATACGTATTCTCAATAAAAGACTGGCCGCCAAATCCTGGATTGACACTCATTAGACAGACCAGGTCGATATCGGTTATGGTGTCTTCCAATAAGCTGATATTCGTGTGTGGATTAATCGCAACTCCAGCTTTCATGCCTTCTGCTTTTATGGCTTGTAGTGAACGATGAAGATGGTTACATGCCTCATAATGAACGCTCAAAACACTGGCTCCCAAATCAGCGAAAGCTTTTATGTACCTATCGGGATCTACAATCATTAAATGAACATCCAATGGTTTTGTAGCATGTTTATGGATGGCCTTTATAACAGGCATGCCATAAGAAATATTGGGTACGAATACTCCGTCCATAACATCAATATGATGCCAATCGGCCTCACTTTGATTTACCATTTCAACATCACGCTGAAGGTTGCCGAAATCGGCTGCTAGTAGTGATGGGGCTATTTTAATTTTACTCATAGTGTAATACTCAGGATAATTTATGCAAAAGTAGTGATTTGCTAGCGTATTTAGCGTTTAGCCTTAAAGCTAAAATGTTGAATTTTTACCTTTGAAGTACTTGATCAAGTCACTTTCAGCAGCTAGATATCCGAAAGAACTCCATGCCTTGCTATCCATCATTTCTTGCATTAATTTATCAGCTTTCTTTTTATCGTTGTTATAAAAATGCCAGTTGGCTAAACCATAAAGCACAGCGTCCGATGAGGGATTGCCTTTTTTGGTGTTTATGAGTGAGTCCATTGGGATTAACCCTTTATAAAATTTACAAAGGTTATAATAGCTTTTATTTTCAATAATATTGGCCTTGTCAGTAATGGGCTCAAGCATTTCTATAGCTAGCTCTTCATTGCCCAATCTGCGCTGTATCATATAGAGCCAATGTGTGCTTGAGACGATATTGTCATCGTTATTTCCTGATGCTCTGCATTTCAAATATGCATGATAAGCGTTTTCATAATCATGATTTAAATAATAGGCAAGTCCAAGATGATACCAAATATTACCGTGTTTTGAACTTACAGGAATGTTCATGGCATTAGGCATGCCATCAGCCTCCATTTCATTTTCCTGTCCTTCAATGAGCGTACTGGCTTTATCCAGATCTTTTATCGCCAGTTCATATTTTCGGATAGAAATATAGCGATGGCCCCTGTGCCGGTACAGTCTGGATACTTTTGGAAATTTTGTAATACCATCGGTGTAAATAGCAATAGCCTTTTCATACTGCCCTAAATAAGCGGCTCTTCTACCAAACCAGATAATATTTTCTACATTATTCGGATTGTTTTCAAAGTCTATTTTTGCTTCTTCATATTTAAGGATCAATTCCTCTGTGGGTTCTGGAATTGAAAATTCCTTTCCCAGAGGAGTAATGAATTTTTGAACTGCAGTATTTTCAATTACCTCTTTTTTAGTGTCCTTACATCCAAAAACGGACAATATAATCAACAGGTTGTAAACTAAAATCTTTTTTCCATTTTCCATTTTATTGATTTCTATAAACTTCGTGGTCTTTGTCGCCACCTGATTCAAGGTATACGAATAGATCTTTTATTTCTTCAGGACTAAGTCGGTTCAAAAGACCAGAGGGCATTGGTGATAATGGTGATAATTCCCTTTTTTTGATGTTCTTTTTAAGGATTTCCGTTGTATAACCTTCATTAAAAGGATTGGGCATTAATACGACCATCGCATCGTTTTCAGATTTAATACGGCCAGAAACTTTTTTGCCTTCACTCAGATGAAATAATGTATTGGCATATTGATCTGATATTTCATCATTTGGACTATAGATAGCAAATAATAGATCATACCTGCCAAATTTATCTGAGACTTGCGTCAAGTCCGAACCGACCGCACCTCCTTCCCCACGTATTCTATGACAAAGTATGCACATGCCTGCTTTAAAAGCACGTTCCCCTTTGCTGAAATCGGTTTTGTAATCGGCCAGATCGCTTCCCCATATCATTTCACCCAAATCGCTGCCATCATATTGCTTTCCTGGACCTTTTGGTAGCGGTAAATCTACCACAGCAGTTGATGGGGAATAGACCCCTGAAAGCTCTTCAAAATATTCTTTCTGATCTTCAGGCACCTGTTTCATGGCGGCCAATCGAATATTTTCCATGCCTGGTTTAAAACTTAAACCGCCTTTAGAGTTCAGCACATCGTAGAACCATTGAAAGTACTTTTCGCGGGCTTCTTTCGTCCAGCCAGTTTTGGCATGGCTCAGTAGCACTCCATAATAAATGGCCTCACTGGGGGGCATTTTGGCAAGAATTTCACGGATTAATGGTCCATATTGTTCGCTGCGTTCAGTTATTTCCTCAGATAAAAATTCTTTTGTTAGTGTTGTTCCTTCATGGGTATGTTTTTCAAGGAGAGCGACCAAGTCTTCGGTTATTCCTTCGGCATTTAAAAAAAGAAGTAATTGGCCCAATTCACGGTTCATTTCATTGCTCACATGTGGAAAATAGGATTGTAACTTTCTTGCAGTCAACTTTTTATCCGAGGCATTGGGTTCGCCCATTCTGATGAATAGCAATTCATAGGCACGTAACATATTCAATTGCTGTTGCGTAATT
>JBATIW010000217.1:0-2222 GCA_049668005.1 Maribacter sp. | reverse complement strand
ATATTGCACAAGTATCTCCCTTTTCCAAATAATAAAGCGACAGCTCATGTCCATTATCTTTTCTTAAGATCTTTATCACTCCGCTGATTATTAAAGGAATATGGGTCATTTCATCACCTATATCAATTAACAGTTCACCTTTTTTAAGTTGTTTGAATTCACATATCCCAATAATTTCATTGAGAAGCTTCGCTTCAAAGACATCAGCATATGTTTTCCGAAGTTTAATTATGGGTAATTGCTCTTTTGACTGCATGCTAAACACTTTTTTGTCCAACAAAGATATTAAGCTAAAAGAGTTTAAAAACTGATATAAGTTAGGTCTTGAATCTAATTTGCTTTTTTAGCGCTTGGAACATGTTCATAGATCAAAGAAAGTAACTAAATTTAGTAACCTTAAATATAAAATTCATCAAGCCATGAAAAACCTTAGCTTTTTATTATTTATCTCCATTTTAGTTTCAAGTTGTAGTTCACAGGAAACCACTAGCCTATTTAACGGAAAGGATTTAACGGGTTGGCATATAGATGTCCCTATGATGGATAGTATTCCTGAAGCCATTAATCCGTTTATTGTGAGAAATGGGATGCTCGTAAGTTTAGGTACGCCACAGGGCCATATCATTACCGATAAAGAATACAAGGATTTTAGATTGAATGTAGAATATCGATTTGCTGGGGAACCAGGTAATTGCGGTGTATTGGTATTTGCATCAACACCTAGGGCCTTGTACAAAATGTTCCCAAAATCAATCGAAGTACAGATGATGCATGAAAATGCCGGGGATTTTTGGTGTATTGTAGAAGATGTGGAAGTTGATGATATGGTTGCCCGAAGAGGCCCAAAGGAAGAGTGGGGCATAACCGAAGGTAAAAAGCGTCGCATTATAAATTTGACAGATGGTTCTGAAAAACCTTTGGGGGAGTGGAACCATATGAAGATCGAATGCCTAAAAAATGAAATTAAAGTTTGGGTAAATGGCGATTTGGTCAATCATGGATACAATGCCACGGCCAATATTGGGCAAATTGCTTTGCAGGCAGAAGGTTCAGAAGTTGAATTCAGAAAAGTTGAGCTAACCCCAATTAAGGTATTGAGCGAATACTAATTTTTGAATGCTAGAATCTTGCGTTATTAATTACTGAATAACCCCTATTAACCATGAAGTACACATCGCTTGTTTTACTTGTTTTTGCAGTGTCATCGTGCGCTACGCCAAGACAGCATAAAACATTGAAAACCCACAAGTATGCCAAGCCAGTAGATACTGAAACCAGGGCCATTGCGTATCAGGAAACAGGTACGTATTTGATAGCTGGGGTGGGTGCTACCAATAATTTTCCTGCAGCTCGTTTGAATAAATTCGATAGGATAAATGATAGCTTGTACGAGGCCACAATAACGCCCGAGAACGATCCAATAAACCCGAGCCCATGGTATGCCTTTAAAATATGGGCAAAAGAGGCAAGGACGTTGAATGTACGCTTGGAATATGGAGAATTTTGGCATAGGTATAATCCAAAGATCAGCACGGACGGAGAACATTGGGAAGCCTTGGATTCCACCTTGGTTCAACTAGGTATTGATAGTACATCGGCAACCCTAAAACTTAATATTGATAAGGATACACTCTGGGTAGCCGCTCAGGAAATCCAGGACACAAGAAGGGTTGGGGCATGGGTAAATTCGTTCAAGAACAATGCCTTGGTTACCATTGACAATGCTGGCAAGAGTGTCCAAGGCAGACCGCTATTCCATATGAATATAACCAAGGGAGACAATACGAGAAAACCTGCGATTATCGTTATCAGCAGACAACATCCGCCGGAAGTCACTGGTTTCTTTGCTATGAAGGCATTTATTGAAACGCTAATAGCAGAAGGTGCCAATAATGGATTTTTTGATCGCTATCGACTTATGGTTTATCCGCTTATGAACCCTGATGGAGTTGATCTTGGACATTTCAGACATAACACTGGAGGAGTTGATCTAAATAGGGATTGGAGCGCCTACCACCAACCTGAAATTGAGCAAATAACCCAGCACATGGTCAATGAGACAAAAAAACATAAAAATAATGTGCTTTTAGGTTTGGATTTTCATAGCACTTTTCATGATGTGTATTACACCCCCCATGAATCGGTAAAAAGAAAGATTCCAGATTTCACGAAAACTTGGTTGGAAAGTATCCGTTCTGCCCTAGCTATTGATGACATTAATG
>JBATIW010000216.1:0-12008 GCA_049668005.1 Maribacter sp. | reverse complement strand
TAACCACACTATCACAATGGTAGCGATAATGGCGATCACTGGACCAATCTTTACCATAAGATCGGCCGTTTTTGGGCCTAGTTTTAATTTGAGCAACATGGGTTTTAATCCTTTTCTCACCCAAAATAAAAATATAAGTGACCCTATTCCTATGGCTGCAGTAGTCCAATGAATCGATAAAATACTATGCCATAAGGAAATGACGATGTCTAAAAAACTTTCTCCATGCGCATTAATGCCCAATACCGGCCCTAATTGACCTGCGGCAATTTGTAAACCTGAAGCGGTAATGAAACCGGCAATAACAGGGTGACTTAAGAAATTTGCCAAAAAACCGAGCTTCAGAAAGCCCATTGCCATTAGCAGTAATCCTGAAACCATTGCCAAAGCGATGGCAGCACCATAATATTCAGGGCTTCCTTGTGAAGCGAGCTGTCCTGCCGCGGCAGCGGTCATCAAACTGGCCACGGCTACCGGGCCTACGGCAAGGGCACGGGAAGTCCCAAAAATAGCGTAAAGCACCAATGGCGCCATCGAGGCATATAAACCAATCTCTGGAGGTAATCCGGCCAACAGGGCATAGGCCAAAGACTGAGGGATTAACATCATTGTAACGATCAGCGCAACAATTAAATCATTGGCCAAAGTCTTTTTATTGTATTTAGGGGCCCATTCCAAAATCGGAAGGTATGATTTGAATACTTTGGATGCCCGATTCTTTAAATTAGATTTCTCCATGGTTTGATGTTTGATTTACTTTATTCAATTAAGGCTACAAGTCGCAATTAAGAACGCATTGGGTTTTATTATCCACTTAAAAGTTAATCTTGTTTCGTTTCAATACCTGGATCCATCCACCCCATTAATAACTTATAGCCCAGGGACATCACAATGGCACCCGTAAAAAGCCCTATGAAGCCCGACAAAATAAAACCTCCTATCACACCAATAAAAATGACAAGCGTGGGAACCGGGGATCCTTTACCGAGCAATATTGGTTTGAGAAAATTATCGCTCAAACCTGCGAAGACCAGTAATATGGTCCAAATAATTGCAGCGGTAGTACCTTTAACGGCAAACAAATAAACAATGATGGGAACGGTCACGAAAAGCAAGGGTAATTGAAGCATTCCTAAGACAAATACCACTAACACCCATATTCCGGTATAAGGGATTCCTGCCAAAAAGAATAATATTCCATGTAAAACAGCAACAATAAAAGCTACGCCAATCACCCCTTTAACAACACTATTAACCGTCTTCATGGTTAAATCGGCAAATTCGTCACCCCTGTCTCCTGCCAATTTCCGGAAAAATTTACGAATTACTTCACCAGCTCCTCCATAAACTAAAATGATGGCAGCAATGATAAACGATACCAAAATTTGAATAATGGCTCCGGCTGTACTTAAGGCTCCCTCAATCAACTTTTTACCAATATCTCTTAATTGGTCATTATACTTCTCTAAAGTTTGTTCCAAATTTATTGACGCACTTTGCCATAAATCATAAACTTTTTCTCCTATAACAGGCCAGTCTTTAATATTTTCTGGAGGCGCTGGCAGGGTAAAACCATCTATATCAAAATTCATTTTGAGTTCCTTAACTTCACCAACAAGAGTATCAATCAACAACCAGGAAGGAATAAAGATGATGCATATGGTACTAAAAACAATCAAAAATGAGGCGAGTTTTGGTTTCCCACCCAGCTTAAGGGATAATTTTTTATGTAGTGGATAAAGTGCCATAGCAAGTATCAGACTCCAGAGTAAGATGCTTGTAAAGGGATATAAAATCATGAGACACCAGACAATGACTAGCAGCAGGAACAGCAAACGTATTACCGTGTCGTAAACTGAATTATTCGGAGGTTGAAGCTTCATATTTAAGAGAGTTATATTATTTTAATCCATTTTAGAAAAGCACACTAATTTAATCTTTACTCGCTAAGGGGTTTTGCGTCTTTTGCAAAAATCCTAGCCGCAATTAGCGCAACAACGAGCGCTATTGGCACCACCAAAACAATCATCACAAAAACACCCGGGTCTGGGTTTACAATACTGAAATAGGCCACGAAAACGGCAGCAATGTTTCTTGTGCACATGCCCAATGCCATGCCGCTGCGTTGCGTTTTCTTTAATCCGAACGGAATTTTATACGCTAAAAATGTTATGATTCCCAAAAACAAAACCTGGGCGCCTACGGCATAACTTCCAATGGCGCTGAGCATTTCTTCCCAATACAACCAAAAGGTCATTACTGCAGTGATGAGCAAGAAAAGGGTGCCTATCTTTTTTACAATCGGGCCGATTTTATTGGCAAACGCCTCTTTTTTTACTTTGATAATAAAGCCAACTATAAGCGGTAAAAGCACCATAATTAAGAGGGGTTTTGCAAGCCCCCAAATGCTAACTGTTAAGCCTTTAATGAGGAAGGGAACCAAGAGCGGCAAGAAAATTACTGTGCCAATGGTGGCTACCAAAATAAAAGCACCCGCGGCCGACATATCTCCACGGGCTTTAGTAACCATGAGTGGAAAAAATGGTGCGGTTGGCGCCAAGCTGATCAACAACAAGCCCGCTGCATGTGGAGCTGAGAGCGGAATAATTTGTGTTATTCCCCACGCCAAAGCCGGACCAACAATCCATCCCCACACCAAAATAAGCATGATAAAACGCGGATTTTTCAAGGTCACTATTGCTTCGTCCTTATTTATCTCCAACCCCATGGCGGCAAGGTTGGATACAGTAAAGATCATTACTACAATCTTATAAATCGACTCAATATCCATGATACTTATTTTAATAAGAATTAATCCGGGTTGCTAGAAAACAAGTGGGTTTGCGCTAATGAGAGCATTCCGCCTGAAACATTTTTAGCATCAAAACCATGCTGTGCGAGCATGCGTGTTGCATAGTAGGCGCGTTGGCCAGAGCGACAAATCACGTGGATGGTTTTGTCCTTTGGAAGCTCGTTTAAACGGCCGCGTAATTCGCCAAGTGAAATATTTACTGCGCCATCTACACGTTCAACAGCCAATTCAAATCCTTCGCGCACATCGAGCATAAAGCCTTTTTTGGCTTCAGGCCAATGGCTGATCGGCATATCACCAGCCAACACATCTGCTGCAACAAAACCAGCAAAGTTTATCGGGTCTTTGGCGCTACCGAACTGCGGTGCGTAACACAACTCTGCTTCTTGTAAATCGTAAATCGTGGCACCCATTTGCAGGTAAGCTGCAAACACGCTAATGCGCTTATCTACCCCATCTAAACCGAGGGCTTGTGCGCCCAACAGTTTTCCATCGCTCTTGCGGAAAATCACTTTCATGGCAATGGGCTTGGCGCCCGGGTAATACCCGGCATGCGAATTTGGGTAGAGGTAAACTTTCTCGTAATCTTTCTCCTCCAAGCGAGCCAGTGTTTTTTCACTGATGCCCGTCCAAGCCACGGTGCCGTCAAAAAAGCCAATAACAGATGTGCCTTGCGTACCGCGATACGAAGCTTTTCGACCGGCAATAATATCTGCTGCAATGCGCCCTTGGCGGTTTGCAGGGCCAGCCAATGCGATTAGGGTTTGCTCTTTGGTCATGAAATCGGTTACCTCAACCACATCGCCCACGGCAAAAATGTTGGGATCACTTGTGCGCATGTTTTCGTCTACCACAATGCCGCCTCGTTTGCCAATTTCAATTCCTGCCAATTTTGCAAGCGTTGTATCAGGGCGCACGCCAATGGCGAGAATCACCACATCGGCAACATAGTTTTTACCACTGTTGGTTTGCACTTCCAAATGGCCGTCTTCGGTTTTCGCAAAACCTGTAGCGCCATCATTCAATACAATGTTCAATCCGTTTTTACGCAAATACGCTTCGGCCGGACGGGCCATTTCTTCGTCTATTGGTAATAAGATCTGTTCTCCGCGCTGCAACAGCGTTACTTCAAACCCGCGGTGAATAAGGTTCTCTGCCGTTTCAATGCCGATAAATCCCCCACCAACAACAACAGCGCGCGTTTTTGGGCGCAAGGTTTGAAAGCCCGAATAGCGGTGCATACCACTCATGAAGGGATTTCCTTTTTCAATCCACTCTACAATGCTGCGTGCATCGGGCACGGTGCGCACATGAAAAATGCCAGGTAAATCTATGCCAGGGAACGGTGGACGAACAGATTGGGCACCTGGACTCAATACCAAATAATCGTAGTTCTCGGTGTATTCTTCTCCCGTTAGCACATTTTTGAGCACTACTTCTTTTTTATCGGCAAGCACATTAATGGCCTCGCAATTGGTGCGGGCATCCACGTTAAACTGTTTGATAAAAGTTTGCTCATTCGCCACCAACAAATGGCTTTCTTCTTTGATAACGCCCCCAACATGGTAGGGCAGGCCACAATTCGCATAAGATACATAAGGTCCTTTTTCTACCATGACTATCTCAGCCTTCTCGTCCAATCTTCGAAGTCGGGCGGCACATGATGCCCCGCCTGCTACACCGCCAATAATAATTATTTTCAAAATTTGATTATTTAAGTTAGAATATTTATTTAAAAATTGAATCCCAGCCTAATAACGGGTCCGGAAGTATCTACGTCATACAAAAACCGATCTTGTCCGCTACCGGATTCATAATCCAGGCTAATAATCCTATAACCTCCTGTGACTTCAAATAACTTCGAAAATCTGTAACCTGCATAAGCCTGTATTTGCCAGGCTAAATCAGATCCAATACCAAATCCCCCGATTTCTCCACGAAATTGGTAATTAAATTTTTTCACATTATTACTTTTTATTCGTGCTATAATCATGGGATCAAACCAGGTTTTCGTTTTTGATGCACTAGCAGTTGTCGTGCCTCCACCAACTGTCGGCAAGGTGAGTTCTAGATCTGAACTAATTGAATTAATCAACCCTCCCAATCCTACTTCTAGCCATGGTGTAACCCTGCGTAAACCCATTAATTCCCATCCGGTTTGTTTAGCTTCCAATTCACCACTGGCTGAAATCACAGAACCATTTATTAACTCTCTGGATCTCACTTTTTGTGTCCCGAGTTTCATGTAAAGGACGTCTGAACCTACTGCCCATGTGCCATTTGATGCTTCTAAGTTTATCATAAAGCCCATTTTTAGCTTCCCAAAAATATCATTGGTGCTGGCGTCTATAGTAGCATTTGGTAAATTCCTTACCCCCACATCTCCTTTCATATTGGGAAATAAAATATAGGGTTCTACTAGAAATGACCATTTTTTTTCTGATGAAGCTGAAGTTTCATTTTCCTGAGCCAGTAAATTTCCAGTCAGGATTATAGAAAGCACTAGTCCCAGGAAGATGCTTTTAGAAGGGGTTGCTTTTGGTGTCATAAGTTATTTGTTTTAGGAATTTTCATTAATTTAAGGTCAACTTTATAGGTCCATGGCAGGCCGGCATTTTTCCAGCCATTTTTCATTCTTTTGCCATGATTGGCATTTTCAGGATCGTTTACTAGGTCTCCTTCAAAACCATCTGTAATGTTATAAGTGTTTTTATATCCCAGAGTTTCCAGTAAATTAACAGCTAAGGCACTGCGCCCCCCTGACCTGCAAGTGACTAAAATAATATCCTCTGGCTTATATACTTCTTTGATTTGCTTTGGAAAGTCCTTATTCATTTTGTAGGTAAAATACTTCTTTTCATCATCCCATTCATAGGTTTGTAAAAAAGCCGGAATATTACAAGCCATTTCTGCATGCCCTATATTGATATATTCATCCAGAGTTCGTACATCCAGAACCTTAACCCTCTCGGGGCTTTCTTTCCACATAGCATAGGCTTCTTCTGATGTAACATATAGGCCCAGTTTCGTTTGTTTTTCTTTAGGTAAATTCATATCGATATCTTGTCCATGGACGGTGTTTAGTGTTAAAAAGATTACATAAAATAAAGCAACAATTTTTGACATAATATTTGTAGGATTTTAAATTATCCAACTCTGCCAGCACCTGAAAGTGTATCTGCCGCTTGCGGAAGTTTTAATGTAGTTCTTTTTTTTCCATTATTCTTCCAATAATTCTCTTTTTGTTTTCTTCATCTATGAAGAATCAGATTCCTTTTCCTTTTAATGTAATTTTTCGCAATCCTTGAGTTATCCCCACTAACTTTGCAAGTACAAGAAGGTCCAGTATTGTTTTTTTTTATAATGGATTTATGATTTCCATAGTATATTGTATATAAATTTACGACAGATAGGCACGAGTTAAAATACCTATTAATAGGTATTTTTAATGAATTCTGGAAAGGATAAATATTTTATTAAACGTTGATTAACAATAAATTAGAAGTTAAAAAATAGTTATTTTGGTCAACGGTAAATTTTAGCAAAACATATTTTGAGTTAAATTTGAATCTGAGTCCTGAGCCCTGCCATAAATGCATTTTTAAACAATTCTCTAAACGGATTAATGTACTGTAAATCTGCTCCAAGATAAAGCCATGGAGTAAGGGAATAGTTATAGTATAATTCGAGACCGGACTCATTTTCAATAGATACTATTGGGTTAAAAGAATTCTCAAGGACATCACTTAAGTTGTAGTAAAAGTAGCCTACCCCAAAACTGTCTTGATGGCGACCAAAAAACAGGGCCTTTCCTCCCAGGCCTGCCACCAGAGACGCTCTTACGTAGTTAGGATTACCATCAGAAATTGCCGCCTTAAAAGAAAGTCCCCAGGCAGCATTTGGGAATTCACTGCTTTCCTGAAGGTTATGCTTAAATTGCACATTAATATTGAAGGCTCCTTTTTTAGTAGATGTATTGACAACACCATTTCCAATAGTCGAAAAATCTGTTCCTTCAGCCGTGGAATATATGCCGGTAATACCATAAGTAGTCTTACGTCCAGATATTTTAGTGACTTTAGACGCATTAATTGCCAAGTTTACTCCTGTTCTAAAAAGATCTCCGGGAAAATAATCATTAGTACGGTCCTTTGGATCAAATACGAAAACAGAGAGGTTAAGAGGCTTTAAATTAAAAGAGGCAATTGCTCCCATAAAAACTACAGGAACCAAGCCACTCGGTGGGGCAACGAGGACTATATTCATAAACCGATCTACCCCCCAACCCCCATAGAAAGGATCCGACGCATATATGTCAATAGGATTAAATTTACCTATGGAAATTCGGTGTCCATTTCCTATCCTCTGGGTATAGTTGATGGATGTAGCTACCAGCTGGTTAGGGGAATCAGAAGGCAAGAAAAGTGCCGTATTTACAGAAAAAAGCGTACCGCCCAGGTTGGTTTGTGCTGCACCATGTCTGTATTCTAAATGAAAATTAAAATTTCCACCCTTCCACAGTCCCATCTTATCCGTTTCTAATGCAATCAGTGCATTCACTTTTCCACCGTAACCAAAATTACTATTACCGGTTCCTGTTAGCAATCCCTGATAGGTTGAGCTATACCTTAAGTCAAAATTTACACCCCTGTCTTCAAGGAAGGAACGTGTCCCCCACCAATTACCGGTTAGATATTCTTGATTAAAAAAACCTTCACTTCCTGCGGTCCCGGATGTATCAACTTGTATTGCTGAAGATTTAGTTGCGCCGCTCTGGACGGAACCGAGCTGTCCAAATATCAGCGTTGGGTTCAGCAGCCCGCATAGAACCGTAGTGCAGAATAATATCGTCCTTATAATATCGTTCCTTTTTTGTTTCATTTTAAAGGATTTACAAATAAAGAGTTATGCTACACATCGTTGCTTTTACTGAATTCTAAGGTGTTGTAAATCGATCTCATAAAAAACTACTTCTCCGTGTATTTTTTACTATTAGTAAACATTTCAACTCATTCATTGTGAACTTTCATAAGTGATTTTAATTCTTGTGCTGTTCTTACATGAAAAATTCCCAAAAATCAATCCCCGGAAGAGGTGGCATTATAGAGACTGCTCCAGGAGAAAGCACCAATTTATCATATTTTTCTATAGTTAATTTACTAGTTTTAACGTCTTTTAAGGTCATCATTTTTTCTGGAGTGAAAATTTCTACAGCCTCACAATTGGTGCGCTCATCTTTATTGAACTGTGTCCTGAAAAGTTGCTCGGTAGCCACCAATAAGGTTATTTTTCTTTGGGTAAGCCCATAGGTATTAATTTTGTTTAAAGGCTTGTTTTTTTAATGTCTAAAAAGATTAAGCTCATCTGATCAGCATTAATCATTTTAATTTTTCTTAACAAAAGGCATCAGTTCCGGATCTATTTTGTACGTAAAAGGCAATCCAGAATTTTTCCAGCCATTTTTCATTCTATGCCCATGATAGGCACTTTCAGGATCGTTTACTAGGTCTCCTTCAAAACCATCAGTGATGTTATAGGTAAATTTATATCCCAGAGTTTCCAGCAAATTGACTGCCAATGCACTACGTCCCCCCGACCTGCAGGTGACTAAAATAATATCCTTCGGTTTATATACTTCTTTGACTTGCTTTGGAAAATCCTCATTCATTTTATAGTTAAAAATTTGTCTTTCAGCATCCCATTGCGTAGTTTGTAAAAAAGCCGGAATATTGCATGCCATTTCTGCATGCCCCATATTGATATATTCATCAAGGGTTCGCACATCCAGAACCTTTACCCTCTCGGGATTATCTTTCCACATAGCATAGGCTTCTTCTGAAGTGACATATAAGCCCAGCTCAGTTTGTTTTTCTTAAGGTAAATTCATATCGATATCTTTGTCCATGGACAGTGTTTAGTGTTAAAAAGGTTACATAAAATAAAGCAACAATTTTTGACATAATATTTGTAGGATTTTAAATTATCCGACTCTGCCAGCACCTGAAAGTGGATCTGCTGCTTGTGGGAGTTTTAACATAGTTTTTTTATGCCATTCTTCTTCCAACAATTCTCTTGCGGCTTTTTCAATAATATCTGGTGCTGCCCATTCATGTACGTCAAAGTCATTTTTGATATAACCATGTTTTAGCATGAAATCTTTACCAATCTCAACAGAGGCCATATTCTGTGGTGATAGGTTAGGAACTATATCTATTGGTTTGATACCTTCAAAAGTATGTTCCACATCTAGGTAAAAGGTTTGTCTATCAAGGATTCCTGCAGCAGCATGCTTGTTCTCGTTAGACCATCGACCTACTCTAATCATACCTTTCATAAAGGCAACCGCAAGTTCAGGATGCTCATTGTACATAACATCACTACAAGTAATTGCAGCTGGAATATTGGCCACTTGTAAGGTCCAGTCTGGATGTAATGATAAATCTTCAATGGCTTTGAATTTACCAGTTGCTTCAGATAGTTGTTGTAAAGGTTTACTTTGTGTATAACATGCATCAATAATACCTTTTTCAAGAGCAGTTTCTAATGGACGGAATGCCAAATCGTGTTTGTGGTCCCGTTGCAACCATAAATCAGATGGATTGAGCATAGGCTCCAGCATTTTAGGATCATTGTACCAATCATCGGCATAAGGGAATTCTACGAGCTCAATATCATCCATGGTCATACCATTAATGCGGAGCATCAACTCAATACCTTGGTGTTCTTGTATACGCCACCAGTCGTTTTTAACCTGGTTCATACTTTTTGAAATCCCAATTTTTTTCCCTTTCAACTCTTGCATGGTGTAGATATCGTCTCTTGAACGTACCATCATACAGCCACCTTCTTTTGGAGCATGTGTAACACCTAAAAGTCGTGTTCTGCGAATGTCGGCTTGCACATGAACTGGAGGAAACAATCCACCAAATCGAATAAGATTATCCTGGTTATGAATATAATGTGGGTACCAGTCAGTCTCACGGTAATATCTAAAATAGTTATAATCCACTCCGAGTTTTTTAAACTCTTCACGAGTCCATCCTAGTTCCTGGTCAACATTACTAGCCGAGATAAGTGGACAATTAGTGTAGAACACTTCGTTCCAATCCAGCTTTCGAACGTTTAATTTTGTGTTTTCAAAAGTTGTTACTTTTACATCATTGTTTGCCATAATTTGTATTTTATCGTTAACGGATTTTAATTATTTTTTTGTTGCTTTCAAGAAGTAATGCATTTATTTCTTATTTGATTTCTCCTTTTTATTTACTTTTTTTAAAGCATTCAATTCGCGATCGATTTCTTTGTTTTTCAGGGAACCTGAAAGTTCTTACTTTTTATTAAACGCCTCCATTGGTTCATTTAATTCTTCCCTACCGCAAGCGTAAGAAGGACCGTCACTTTTATTTTTCATGATTTTTGCAAAATGCATTATAGTGCACTTTTAATCAGGGTACATAAATTTACGACAGATACATACCAAATAAAATACCTAGAAATAGGTATTTTATTAAATAGAAATGAACTTACAAGTGGTTTCTACTTTGATTAAGACTACAAAAAAATAGTACGCTTAGGAGTATTTTGAAAAATCAGTAAACAGTTCACCTTCAATATTGTGAACTAGCATAAGTGATTTTAATTCTTCTGCAGTTCTAATACGGCTGGCTTCAATTTCGACAAGGCCTTTCTTAAAACTGTTTATCCGATATTTAAAATTATCCTGATCTGTCATTTCACATAAGACAATATGATGGGTAAGATCATCACTCTCCTGCTTACACTCTTTGCAAAAACCAAATAGAACAGTTACGCCATTAACATTTTCCTGGGATGTCCATTGGGTCTCGCCATATCCGCCAAACTCATTAAACCATGTCATGCACCACCGCTTACTATCTTCACGCCATCCGGCGACACAAACTTTATTGGTGTCGTCATAAAAACCACTACCCGGAGGTGTTTTTAGCCCTACTTCTGTCCCGATCGAAGAATGTTTTTCAAATGCCATGGGCCAGTTAAATAGTATTTCACGTAGAAACTCGCCGTTCTTTGTTATTTTACCCAGCCAGCTCCCACCAAAATAATCACGGAATAACTTTGCAGTTAATTCTGCCATTTCGTTCGGTTTAAAGGAAATAAATTGTATTCTAAATTATTACTTACTTACGCAGCATACAATACTCATTAATAGGTATTTTTATTATCTTTAGAATTTTACTGCCAAACCAGTATCAGGAATGCTCAAGATACCATATAGTTACAATATTTATCACGATTTTATTGAGTCTTATTTGCCTTCGGGCTTTCTAAATATTGACTCCCAAGACCCCATCATTTGTAAATTGGAAAGTTTGATGGAGGAAAACGATCAAATGCTTATAGTAATGGATCTTACTCAATTAACGATTATTTATACCTCCAAGCGAAGTATGGATATGCTGGGCATTGAACCCGAAACCAATGACCCCCTAAAAATGATGAGTAAGGTGCATCCTGAAGACCTTCATCGATTTGGCTTGGGGAGGTCAAAATTAATGGATTTGGATAAGAATCTTTATATCGCCCATAAGGGAGCGGCTTTATTGTCTACCGATATAAGAATGCTAAGACCAGATGGGGAATATGCAAAGCATCTTTTTCAATGTTATATGTTTTATAGTCCGATTCCACATGAATCTGTTTATTATATTCAGGTAAATACAAATATTGAGGAGTATATTATGCATAAGGCTACTTTCCATTATTATGTGGGGGACGATATTACCTTGTTTCGTTTTCCTACCGATGAATTATTGAATATAGGTCATTATTTAACACATAGGGAGTTTGAGATTATTCATATGATTTCTAAAGGCCTGAACAGTGAAGAAATTGCTGAAAAATTATTTATTAGTGTACATACTGTGAATACCCATCGCAGAAATATTTTAGGTAAAACTGAAAAAGGGCATATATCAGACGTTATTTTTGACCTCATGGGAAAGGGGCTTCTTTGAAGATAATAAGGAGAAGCCTAGGGATATATATAACAATTAAAAAGCATCCATAAAAAAACCGCTCTTAAAAAGAGCGGTTTTTAGTTTAGTAGGATGGGAGTTTACATCATTCCCGGCATTCCCCCGCCACCCATTGGCGGTCCGGCAGGTGTTTCTTCCTTGATGTCGGTTAAAGCACATTCTGTAGTCAGAATCATGCC
>JBATIW010000215.1:0-2558 GCA_049668005.1 Maribacter sp. | reverse complement strand
CAATATAAGCGTGATTCTGATACACTTTAATATCGCGCCAAGAACTTGAGGAAGTAGCGGAAGGCAACTTACCCAGATAAACAAGATTTTCGGTATCGGTAATATCTACAAAGGCCGTGGCATTATCCAATCCCATTAGGGCATATTCCTTATTCGTAGTGGGGTCTGTCCATCCCCAAACATCATTTCCTGCAGTAGCACTGAATTCGGAAAGTGAAATGCTGCCCAACAAATCGTAACCATTACAGGGGTAAATCCCGGCCATGCCATTTTCACATGGGGTAAAACCAACGAGACGTTCAGGATCCAATTGATCATCATTATCAGAATTGCCATCGTCATTGGAACATCCTAAAAAAATTAGGGTAAGGGCATATAGTAGGTAGAACTTGTTCTTAATCATAGCATTGATTTTAGTTCTTTTCCAACAAAGATAAGATTAATCTAATATCCTTCTTATTTTTGCAGGATGTTAGAAGATAAAAATCAAGAAAAGACAGACTTGGAAGCCATGGGTGAATTTGGTCTTATTGAACATTTAACCCAACACTTCCCCATAAACCATAAATCAACCTTGAAAGGCATTGGTGATGATGCCGCTGTGCTTGATTTTAAAGGGAAGCAAACTGTGGTATCCACAGATCTCTTGATTGAAGGCGTACACTTTGACCTTAGCTATATGCCCTTAAAACATTTGGGGTACAAAGCTGTGATGGTAAACCTATCGGATATTTACGCTATGAACGCCAAGGCTACACAGATAACGGTTTCCCTGGCCGTTTCGAACCGATTTCCGCTGGAGGCCTTGGAAGAGTTCTATGCAGGAATTGCCATGGCAACCAAATTGTTCAATGTTGATTTAGTAGGTGGTGATACAACTTCCTCGACTACAGGTCTTATCATAAGCATAACCGCAATCGGTGAGGCAAAAGCTGATGAAATTGTTTATCGTGATGGCGCCAAAGCAAATGATTTATTGGTGGTAACTGGTGATTTAGGAGGTGCCTATATGGGCTTACAGGTCTTGGAACGCGAAAAAGAAGTCTTTAAAGTGAACCCAAACAGCCAACCCGATTTGGAGCCATATTCCTATATCGTGGAAAGGCAATTGAAGCCAGAGGCTAGAAAGGATATTCGGGAATTGTTGGCAAAATTGGATGTTCAACCAACCGCTATGATCGATATAAGTGACGGACTTTCATCTGAAATTTTGCATTTATGCAAACGCAGCAAAGTGGGTTGTAATCTTTTTGAAGATAAAATTCCATTAGACCCCACGGTAATTTCAGCTTGTGAGGAATTTAAGATGGATGGAACTTTGGTTGCTTTAAGTGGCGGGGAGGATTATGAACTGTTGTTCACTATAGACCAAAAAGAATTCCCGAAAATAAAGGGCAATCCTAACTTAACAGTCGTGGGGCACATGACTGCCGAGAACGAAGGCGCTTACTTAATTTCCAGGAATAACTCTAAAATTCCATTGACCGCTCAGGGTTGGAATTCATTTGCCAAAACATAATTAGGCCGCATGCTCCGCGGTTCTATGTCGTCTTTGATATATATCCTCTAAAGTCTTATTTATATCCTGTAACTCGGGGGTCAAAACAGAAAGATTACCAGTAACATCAGTAGTGACTTCTTTGCCACAATGAATGCATTCGTATTCCTTAATGTGTTGGGTAACTTTTTTGGTGACGGAGAAATGGTGTCCAAAAATTTGGCATATTACTTTCTTCATGATGTAGGTTTTTAGGCAAACATTTAACACGATTTGGGGACCTGATAAATGCTAATAATTTGGGTTTGGGTTTATCAAAAAAGTGATACATGAAACACTTTGTACTACAACGTGCTATTCCTGCTTTTTATTGGGGATAAGCAAAGATTTGATTGATAAATTCGTTGAACTACATCGTATTCGACAAACGGTTTGTTTTTCCCGACGAAACGCATGATTGTCTTTTGCTCTTTTTGCTTTATATTACCAACGAAATTACCGGTCATGAACAAAACCAAAGAAACCCTAGTAATTGCCTTTGCCCTTTTTTCACTTTTCTTCGGTGCGGGAAATCTAATACTACCGCCACAACTAGGATTTAAGTCGGGCGATTTCTGGTGGTTAGTAACCTTGGGGTTTTTCTTGTCTGCTGTTTTGATTCCCATTTTAGGAATTTTGGCCCATGCCAAACTACAAGGTACTATCTTCGATTTTGGCAAAAAAGTATCCCCTACATTTGCCCTAGTGTACTCCTTGGTTATATATGCCATTTCAATTGCCTTACCCTCACCTCGGACGGCATCGGTTACCCATGAAATTGCCATCCAGCCTTTTTTTGATACTCCTTATATAGTTACGAGCATTCTTTATTTTGCCTTCGTCTATGTGTTTGTAATGAACCGCTCAAAAATCCTGAATATAATAGGTAAACTCTTGACACCTGCTATTATAATCATTTTGTTGATGATTATGGGTATTGCTACCTTTTCGTACACCTCAAATTTTGGGACTACGGTTTTTGCGAACCCCTTTACTGATGGTATTTTAGAAGGGTATCAGA
>JBATIW010000214.1:0-8865 GCA_049668005.1 Maribacter sp. | reverse complement strand
GTACAAAGGAGGAAAGGCTGGCATAAATATCATTGAATAGATCAAACATCTTATCAGTCATTGGTAAGACATCCTTGGTCTTTGTAAAGTTTACAGCTTTTATACCATATCTTCTTTTGATTAATTCATTTGCTTTTACGAAAAATTTTGGGTCGGCATTTGAAAAAGGGAATCTATTTTCCATGTATTCTTTTTCCTTCACAAAACCCAAACGCTCATAATGACTTTGGTAATAGGAATGGTTATACCAAGTAATCATGGTTCCCATTTCATTGAATCCTTCTATAAGCACTCCGACTTTATCCAAATTGGAAAAACCTACAGGCCCTTCCATGAACTCTAAATTATTCTCAAGGCCAATTTCACCTACTTTATGCAATAGTGCTTCCGACACATTGGTATCGTTAATAAAATCAAACCAACCAAAACGCATTTTTTTTACATTTTGTTGATTAATCTCAACCCTATTGATTATGGCTGCTATTCTGCCGGCAATCTTGTTGTTTTTATAGGCCAGGAAAAAACGTGCTTCAGCATTCTTGAAGGCGGGATTCTTGGTTTTATCAAAGGTTTCCAATTCATCATTGATAATTGGCGGTATCCAAAAGGGAGAGTCTTTGTAGAGGGAAAATGGAAACTTGACAAATTTTTTTATATCAGCTTTTGTAGTAGCTTCTTTTAGAGTGACCATGCGTTAGATTTGTAAGGTCAATATTAGCGATATTAATCAAAAACAGGAAATTTACGAACCAATTTTTAATTGAAGGCCAATGAATGGTTTCCATAAATTATCGGTTTGTTTAGTTGGTCTTTTTCTTTTCGGCTTTTTTAAGTTTCCTTAGTTGTTTTTTGGTAGGACCTAAGTCAATATCCTCAGCACCAGAACCTTTGTTCTTCTTCGTTTTCTTTTTCTGGTTCATCGAATTTTTCTTGATTGCCCCACCATTTTCATCTGCATTTTGGTCTTCTATCGCTTTAGGCGCATCTTTATGGAAGTCAAATCTATAGGAAACACCGGCGCTGACAAAAATCCGGGACGGAGTGTTTTTAAAACTGGCTCCTAAGTTAATATCAGCCTGCAGATTTTCGCCTAACAAATGTGCGACTCCACTACGCAATAGAATATCTGAATAACGATCGCTATTAATACCTTGGTTTTCAACGAAAACACTCCATTTAGGATTTCTAAAGGCGTGTGAAAGGGACAACAAATAACTCATTTCCGGAAAATCGGTACCAATACGGTCATAAGCTAAATTTGAGATAAGTACGAATCTTGGTGTTATTCGGCTTTGTGTAGCGATCATGACGCGTGGAGATACGGTAGGTTCCCCAACATAGAAAGGATTTTCGCCTAGGACAAAATTGGCCCCGGCATATAAAGAAACAGAGGGTATCAGGTTCTTCAGTTGAAAAAGGTTGTTGGCCCTCCAGCTATACAAATTAGGTTTATTGCTTTGAGCACTTTTGTAACGATCATATATCAAGAATTTTAGCCCTAACCGATTTCTGTGAAAATCGGTTCTTGTTTCACTAATGTCAAAATTAGCAAAAGTGATATCCTGGCTTTGGAAAGTGCTCTCCCAATTGAGCTCGAGTTGTTCAAATAATAGGCCATAGCGCAATGATATGTCAGTTCCCCAAATATTACTTTGAGTATTTAATAGACTATGATCTTGTTGTTCAAAGAATAAACCTGTTTCCAATTGAAGCACATTTTTACCGATAGCATAGGCACTAACAGATAGCCCAGGTCTATTCGAATTAATTACATCAGTATATTGGGAAATCCCTAAAACAGGTATTGTGAGGCATATGATTAAAACAAAATGCTGTATTTTTTTTAATTCAAAATAACCGCCCATAGTTTGATTTTATTATTATTTTAAGACTTTTGCTCTCATATTACAACGTTAGAATTGTACTTTTGATATAAATTAGTGAAAAATTAATATGGCTTTTCTGAAAACGATTTTAATAATCCTGCTGGTATATTATCTGCTGAAAATTTTGGCAAAGTGGTTTGGTCCGAAAATATTCAGTTATGCTGCAAAGAAGACCGAAGAACGATTTCGTGAGAGTTTCAAAGGTTTTGCGGACCAACAAAAGAGCAATGAAGAACAAATAGGTGATGTGATTATCGATAAGAAACCAACAAAACAAAATACTGACTCTAAAAAAGTTGGGGAATACATCGATTTTGAGGAATTAGATTGATTAATTTAGCAGCACCAACCACTTATAAAAACCAATGAAGTCAGGTTTAAAAGCATTTTACACTCATTTTTTTGTTCTTGTATTTTTTATAATCGCAGCCTTGGCATATTTTAGTCCTGTACTACAGGGCAAGGTCATTGAACAATCTGATATTCGTCAATACACCGGTATGGCGAAGGAGCAGAACAATTTTCGCAAGAAAACAGGAGAGGAACCCTATTGGACGAATAGTGCTTTTGGTGGTATGCCCACATACCAACTTGGGGCCTATTATCCCCATGATTATGTTAAGAAGCTCGACCGATTGATTCGCTTTTTGCCACGACCCGCAGACTATCTCTTCATTTACTTTTTGGGATTCTATATATTACTTTGTTGTTTAAAAGTGGATTATAGGCTTGCTGCTTTGGGAGCATTAGCTTTTGGATTTTCTACGTATTTGATTATTATCTTGGGTGTCGGACATAATGCAAAAGCGCATGCGCTTGCCTATATGCCTATGCTCTTGGGAGGAATTGTGTTGACATTTAGAGGTAAGTACCTTTGGGGATTTGTTCTGACCGCAATTGCCATGGCTTTGGAAGTTGGTGCCAACCACTATCAAATGACCTATTACTTTATGCTGTTAGTATTGCTATTGGGCGTGGTCTATTTAATCAATGCTATTCGCAAGAAAAAGTTGAAGAACTTCTTCGCTTCGGTTGGTTTATTACTGATTGCAGTAGTATTGGGGATAGCAACCAATGCCACAAGTTTAATGGCTACCAAGGAGTATGCCGATTGGAGTACACGTGGAAAGTCAGAATTGACCATTAAACCAGATGGTTCTACTAAGACCAACACAAAAGGGCTCAGCAAAGACTATATTACCCAATACAGTTACGGTATTGTAGAATCCTTGAACTTATTTGTACCTCGGCTTTTTGGAGGTTCTAATGGGGAAGATTTAGGCGAGAATTCCAAGACCTATGATTTTCTTATCGACCAAGGCATTTCAAGAAGTCAAGCGTTGGACTTTTCAAAGAGCTTGCCCTTATATTGGGGTGATCAACCGGGAACTGCTGGCCCTGCCTATATTGGGGCCATAATCTTCTTCCTTTTTATTCTTGGTCTGATTTTGGTTAAAGAGAAGGCCAAATGGTGGCTTTTGGGTGGTGTGATTTTATCACTTGTTCTATCATGGGGCAAAAATTTTGGGTTGCTCACAGATTTCATGATTGATTATTTTCCGCTTTATAATAAGTTCAGGGCAGTTTCCTCTATCCAAGTGATTTTGGAACTATGTGCACCTGTCCTGGCCATTTTGGCTTTGAAAGTATTACTCGATTCCACGGTAGATAAAAACAGGAAATTAAATGCTTTAAAAATCTCAATGTTCATAATCTTGGGTACCGTTGTTGCCTTGTTTTTATTAAAGGGAACTTTCAGTTTTGAAAGTTTTTCAGACGAAACATTGAAGCGCTATTATGGCGATGAGATTCTTTCTTTGATACATTTGGATAGAAGGGCCGTTTATACAAATGACCTTCTTAGAACTTTCATTTTTATTGCGTTGGCGGTAGGGGTAATTTGGTTGTATTTGAAGGAAAGGTTAAAAGAAAATATGCTTATAATCGTATTGGGAGTATTACTAGTTGTTGACTTAGTTGGTGTTGATTTGCGCTATGTGAACAAAGAGGACTTTGTATCCAAGCGAAGAATGTCCGATCCTTTTCCGGTAAAGCCTGTTGATCAGCAGATTTTGCAAGATGAAGGCATTTATAGGGTATATAACCCTCAAGAAGGATTAAATGGGGCCAGCACCTCGTTCCATCACAAATCCATTGGTGGCTATCATGCAGCTAAACCTGCAGGATTACAGGATTTGTTCGATTTTTATATTTATAAAGGTAAAATTGAGATTCTCAACATGCTTAATGTAAAGTATGTCATTCAACAAGATGAAGAGGGTAGAAGCACCCCTTCCATGAACCCTGATGCCAATGGTAATGCCTGGTTTGTCAGTAAATTGATCGAAGTGAAGTCAGTCGATGAAGAAATAAAGGCATTGGATAATATGGATGTCAAAAACGAAGCGGTAGTCAACACCACACGCTTTGAGAATATTAATAGATTCAATTTCCACACGGATTCCCTAGCCAATGTTGCCTTAACAGATTACAAACCAAACCATTTAACCTATAGGGCTTCCAACCCTAACGCAGGGGTTTTGGTCTTTTCTGAAATGTATTATGAAAATGGATGGAATGCGTATATAGATGGTCAGTTAAAAGACCACTTTAGAGTGAATTATGTGTTAAGGGCCCTAAATATAGCTGGCGGTGATCATACCATTGAATTCAGATTTGAACCCGAAGTAATTAAAAAAGGAAGTCAAATAACTTTGGCAAGCTCCATTGTTCTTGGTCTGATTGTCTTAATGGGAATAGGATTTTCCTTTAGACGCGCTCCCAAAAAAGAGGAGGACGAATGAAAAAGGCATTGATCATTACGTATTATTGGCCTCCCGCTGGGGGACCAGGAGTGCAGCGATGGTTGAAATTCGTGAAATATCTACCAGATTTTGATATTACCCCGGTTGTTTACATACCTGAAAATCCAAATTATCCCATTATTGATGAATCTTTCGTAAATGGGATTCCAAAGGAAGTCATTTTGTACAAGCTTCCGATAAAAGAACCTTATAAGTGGGCAAGATTATTCTCAAAAAAACAAGCAAAACGTATAAGTTCTGGAATCATTCAAACCAAAAACCAATCTTTCCTGGAGAAGATAATGTTATGGGTTCGAGGTAATTGCTATATTCCTGATGCCCGAAAAAATTGGGTAAAGCCATCTGTAAAATTCTTGACGGGTATTATTGAAAAAGAGGAAATTGATACCATTATTACCACAGGCCCACCGCACAGTGTTCATTTAATCGGTCTTCATTTAAAACAAAAGGAAAAACTTAAATGGCTTGCGGATTTTAGGGATCCTTGGACATCTATCGGATATCATAAAGAACTTAAACTTTCAGCGAAATCCAAAAGAAAACATAAAGCATTGGAACATTTGGTCTTAAATACAGCAGACCATATAGTTGTTACTAGCCAAACAACGAAAGAAGAGTTCAAAAGAATTAGCAAAAAACCAATTTCTGTAATTACGAATGGGTATGATGTTGATTATAAAGGGGATATGGCCAAAACTGATGAATTCACGCTTTCACATATTGGTTCCTTACTTTCAGGAAGGAACCCTACAGTATTATGGGATGTTTTAGGCGAATTGCTTGAGGAGAATGAGGCTTTCAGGCAACATTTTAAACTGCGTTTGGCCGGTGTTGTAAGTGAAGATGTATTACAGCGAATTTATGATTCAGGCTTAGAGGACTATACTATATTATTGGGTTATGTTTCACATGATAGGGCAATGGTACTTCAGCAAGAATCACAGGTTTTGTTGTTGGTTGAGATTGATGCCCCTGAAACTCGAGGAATACTTCCAGGAAAACTATACGAATATATGGCAGCAAAACGTCCCATTCTTGCCATAGGACCAAAAAACTGGGATGCCATTCAAATTATTTCGGATACCGGTGCAGGGGCTACTTTTGACTATGATTCCAAAACCGATTTAAAAAATGTAATTTTAAACTGGTTTGCTTCCTATCAAAAAGAAAACCTCAAAATCGATTCAAAAGGTGTTGAAAAGTATAGTAGGAGGGAGCTTACCCGGGAATTGTCCAAACTAATTTAATGGGAATAGTCACTAAACAAGCACTAAACAACACTTTCATCACCTATTTTGGTTTTGGTTTTGCGGCGATAAATACTTTATTCCTGTACACCAATTTTTTAACGGATGAGTATTATGGCTTGGTAACCGTGATATTGTCTACCTCTGCCGTATTGATGCCACTCCTCGCGTTTGGGGTACCAAATACCTTGGTAAAGTTTTATAGTGGTTTTAAAAAGGATGGGGAAACAGGTGGTTTTGAAACGCTAATGCTTCTTTTGCCCTTGACATTAATGCTTCCCATTGCGCTTATTGCCTATTTTTTTAATGATGCAGTAGGGGGTTTTATATCCCAGGAAAACACCATTGTCAAAGACTATGTTTGGCACATCTTTCTTATCGGTATGGCCATGGCGTATTTCGAGGTATTCTATGCTTGGTCCAAAGTGCAAATGAAATCGGTTTTTGGTAATTTCATGAAGGAAGTCTTTAATAGGATAGGGGTAATGATCCTTTTGTTTTTGGTTTATTTTGACGTAATTTCTGTTGACTTTTTCTTGAAGGCCTTGGTGGCCTTATACCTTGTGCGCACTCTTATTATGAAATTGTATGCCTATAAATTGAAGATGCCCAAACTGAATTTTAGGTTTCCTGCCAATATTCGTTCTATCATGAATTACAGTGTGTTGATAATCTTAGGCGGATCCGCAGCGGTTATCATTTTGGAGATCGATAAGGTGATGATCAATCAATATATACAAATTGAAAATGTAGCTTATTATGCGGTAGCCATATACATTGCATCGACGATAATCGTTCCGTCAAGGGCCATGCACCAAATAACCTATCCTTTAACGGCAGAAATACTCAACAACAAGGATCAATCTGCCCTAAAATCACTTTATCAAAAATCATCCTTAACGCTTTTTATTGCCTCCGGAATTTTATTTGTGTTGATTATCACCAATTTGGATGATTTGTTTTTAGTACTTCCTGAAGAATATCGAGGTGGGTTCATCATCGTTTTTTTAATAGGATTGGCAAAGGTCTATGATTCCCTTTTAGGGAATAACAATGCCATTCTATATAACTCGGACTATTACAGGACATTGCTTGGAATGGGTGTATTATTGGCGGTTCTTGTGGTACTCCTTAATATCTGGTTTATTCCCATTTTGGGCCTGAATGGAGCTGCGTTGGCCACGTTCCTTGCTATTTTCATCTATAATACCATTAAGTTACTTTACGTAAAATCTAAATTTGATATTTTGCCTTTTACTTCGGAGACAATAAAGGTTTTTGGGCTTCTACTGGTAATGGGAGGTGTATTTTTCTTTGTGGCCTTACCATTTCACCCTATTGTGAACATTTTATTTAAGAGCGCTTTGACCATTGTTCTTTATTTAGGTATCCTATATCGTTTTAAAATATCAGAGGATGTGTATGCGATGCTTTCAAAATTCCTAAAAATTAAACCCTGACGGAACTAATTCACGTCAGGGCTTAAACAACTAACCAACCTAAAAACTATCTTAATATCTTCTAGAGCTTTTTGATTTTGTGGCTCTAGAGCTATTGCTTCTACTGCTATTACTTCTTGTTGCTACACTTCTACTTCGAGAAGCTGCCTTACTAACCGTTCTTTTATTTGAACTGCGTGTTGAAGGTCTCTGGGCAACCGACTTCTGGGTCCTAGTAGTACTGCTGCGTACGTTCCTGCTCTGGGTTCTGTTTTCAGGTTTTTTGTACGTCTTGGTACTTCTAGTTACCGTTCTACTTTTAGGCGTCCGTGTTACTGTTCTTTTAGTAACAGCATTTCGCTCTGGCGACCGAACTGTTGTTGATCGTTTCGTTACAGTTCTGTTATTTGATGGTCTTGCATCATTTTTACGAACTGATCTTCTTTCAATGTTCTTGGATCGATCAACAGCTGTTCTTCCTGCTACTTTTGCATTAGAACGATTTGATCTTGTTCCAGTATTTCTTAGATTATCATTTCTATTACTTTTCGACCTATTTGATTTATAAGAGTCGTTGTTTCGAGCTACACTTCTATTGCTTCGAGTATCATAAGTTCTTCTATTTCCATTATCTCGTTGAACGACGCGTTTATCATTTCTGTAAATCGAGGCTCTTTCACGACGAACTTTGTTATATCTGTGCTCTCTACCAATTTTGGCATAAGCTCTACGCCTATTATATCTGTAAGGATTATAGTAGGTATATCTGAATGGCGTATAAAACCTTCTATATGGGCTGTTGAATACTAAGCTAAATCCAAAAGCGGGTCTTGCAAAGTATCTATGGAATGGTCTATAAACATAGTGTCTGTTATAGATATTAATATATCCAGTATGATAATCATAGCGCCCATAATGGTTGTAATGTACATACATACCGCCCAATCTATTCACTCTACCGTTTCTATATCGAATATCAACATCACCTACTTGGGTTACACGACCATAGTGATCATAGTAAATAGGTACATTCTCAACTTGGATTACCGCACCATAATCATCATATTGTGCATAAGGACTATAATCATATCCTGAATTTAATGTAACACCGTCTCTTCGACCGCTTACACGATTATCAATATAAAAGTCAAACTCTCCATCGGGATATACTGAAAACGTAATGCCATTCTCAACAAAAATGAACGAGTTATTGTATCTATAAGCATTGCGTGTTGCAACCTTATCTTCAACTGTACTAGCCATGATACCAGTGGTAACTAAAATGAGGGCTGTAAAAAGGAGTACTAAATTTCTCATGATATAAGGTTTAAATTCCCGAATGCAACTATTCACATTCGATTAGTACATACCAAACAGCGTGCCACAAATTTTTTAATTATGCTATATAGTTGATAATCAGAAGTATAAATATTGTTTCCAACTGCTAAGTATTGCAATTGCGGGATGC
>JBATIW010000213.1:0-1862 GCA_049668005.1 Maribacter sp. | reverse complement strand
CCATGCTGTGCCAATGAGCATCTGTAAGGCCAGGCATTAGCGTGCGCCCACCTCCGTCGATCACCGTAGCGCCCTTGGCCTTGATCGGGCTTGTAGAGATCGTTTTGATCAAATTGCCCTCGATCAGGACGTTGGCGTTTTCAATCAGTTTTTCATTCTCTCCGTCAAAGATGTTGACATTGTTAATCAAGGTTTGCGCAGGTTTGTCCTGTGCAATCGCTACCGAAAACCATCCAAAGATGGCGATTGCTGTAGTCAGTAGTTTCATTTTTAAGTTTTTCATAACTTACTGTTTATTTATTAAATACTACAAGGTGTTTTTATATGTTTTTCCATCTTTGATAATCAGTTTTAGATTATTTTCATAATCCTCAACAATACTTACATCTTCCAAAGGATTCTTGCTGTAGATTAAAATATCTGCCATGGCACCTTCTTCGATCACCCCCACTTTTCCGTAGGGGTTGCGCTTTCCAGTAAGACCAATAAGTTCTCCACCATTACCCGTTGCCTGAATCATAATCTCAGGAGAGGTGTACCATTGCTTTCTAAGGGTCAAGTCTGCTAATTGCTGTTTACGCCCTTCGCGGGAAAATATAAGGTCAGTTCCAAAAACAACTTTTACATTGTATTTTTTAGCGTATTTAAACATGTTGTCCATACCGGTCAACGCTTCTTCCAGCTTTCCTTTTCGAATAGGATCTGTATAAAGTGGTTTCAGTTGTTCGAAGACCTGACACTGGGTAGAGAGAAAAACTCCTTTTTCGGCCATCAGTTTTGCATCTTCTTCATTCAACAGATGTCCATGTTCAATAGATTTTACACCTGCCTCAATTGCCCTTTTAACACCAACCTCGTTGAATACATGTGTCATCACATAGGTGCCATAATCAGCAGCTGCTTCAACAGCTGCTTCTATTTCTGCTGCTGTATATTCGTTTACATAAAGTGGATCTTCAAATGATGACACCCCTCCACCAACAGCAAGTTTTATTTGTGTAGCACCCAAAAACAATTGTTGACGAACAGCTGCCCTTACCTGATCTGGACCGTTTGCAAGCAAAGCATGTCCATTCATTTCTCCGTTTGAAATTGGACCGCCCCATTCTTTAGGTAAATTTGTATGTACCGGTGTTCTAAAATCAGCATGACCTGAATATTGTGAAATCATAGCACCAGAAGGGTAGATTCTTGGTCCATCAAAAATCCCATCATCAATTGCTTTCTTCAAGGCGAAGACGTTACCTCCAGGATCACGGGTAGTCGTTACGCCACGTAGCAACATTTCTTCCAATTCCATCGTCGCGTAAAGTTGAACATAATTTTGATCCCCGTTGATAAAGGTGTTTTCATCTCCTCCCTGAACAGCATGAGTATGACAATCGATAAGACCTGGAGACAAGTAACCACCTTTACCGTCAATCACTTCATCAAATGTGCTTTCATCTCCACCTGCGGAAACAATGCTTTTAATTGTATTACCTTCTACAACCACATCTTTTCCAGTGATGAGTTTCTCGGAATTCCCATCAAAAATGCTGACATTTTTAATGAGGATTTGTTTTTCTGCCGGTGCGTCTTGAGCCGACACATTGGTACTGAGCATCATCATTAAAGAAAATGCTGCTAAAACTAATTTTGATAAATACTTCATTTTGAATTGTTTTAAATTATTGTTGATTACTATATTATTATTCCCATGCTAATAATTTAGCAGCTGTTCTCATAAAACCAGGGGCATAATCAGTACCCGATGTATTGGCAGCAACGCCAAATCCAATAGCACAGAAATCACGTTTTGGATCTACATAAAGTCCTTGACCATTGTTTCCGTGTTTAAACATCGCACCATCATCAAATAC
>JBATIW010000212.1:0-7460 GCA_049668005.1 Maribacter sp. | reverse complement strand
GTTTTGGTATGCGCCACAAAAGCTGCTGGTGTTCCATCCCAAATGTAGGAGTCCGTTACAATTGCAGTGACATATTGTTGGTCTGAGGCTACCTCAAAGATATTTTTTAAGCTATTGCCGTCCGGATCAAGGCCAATATAACCAAAAGAAGTTGATGTGCCCGTTGCGATGGCAGTGGCAGAGGCTTCTGAGTCGGTAAGTGGACCGTAAATAGACCTTGTATCGTGCCATCCTTTAACATCAAACCCATGCCAGACCGAAGGCGTACTTTCCGATTGCTGGGTAAGCATGGCCAATGATAAATGGCTAAAACCCATGCCATCTGCAATGAAAACGATAATATTTTTTGGTTTCTCATCGGAATATGCTGGTTTAACCTCATTGATAGCTTGCCCAGGCGAAAATTCAATAGCTGATGAGGGAATTGAAAGGGTTATGTTGGATGCATAGAACACGCCTACAACAAGTGCCAGAAGTATGAAGGCTGTAAGAAGACTTGTTTTTTTCCAATTGTTCATCATCTAAAAAGGTAATAAAAAATAATGAAAATAATTTCGTGGGTTTTAGTACATAGTTCCATCTTTCCGAAATATTGGTTTAGGTGTTTGTGTGAAGCGTGTAGTTCACGATGGTAAGTAATGAAATAAAAACGATTATAGTTCTTCGTTAATCAAGTTTCGAAGTCGCTCCTTTTTCTTAATCCAATTCCAATTGATAAATCCTGGACTCCTCCTCCCAGGGATGATAGCCTTGACCAATATATTCGAAACCATATTTTTCATAATACCCAATATGTTCAGTGCACAAGTATAGATATTCAAATCCTGCTGTTTTGGCATCAATCTTTGCTTTTTCTATCAGAAAGGAACCATAAGCATTACCTCTATGTTTTTCTTCTATGAATACTGCGCAAACCCAAGGATATAAATCACCTCTACTAATAAAGTCATTTGTTATAAGTCCCGCACCACCTATGATGTCAACACCTTGTTCCAATAAATACCATTGCGGTAGGGGGTTCTTTGCTCCTATACTATGATTTATGCAATCTTCATAGATAATTGGCCATACACTTTTCCAGTTGCGTTGAAAAAATTCTATGGCTATATTTTTGTATTCTGGACTTTCCCTTATCGATATTATTTTCATTTCCTCCTTTATGGTACTACTTGTTTTTAATGGATCTTGGTATTTCTAATGGAGCATTACCATTGTTCATGTGTGCGAGTAGGGGTATTCATTTGTTGCTGCCATAAACTTAGCGTTTATACTTAAATTCATTTCTCTTTTTCCATAGCTTCGAATTTTCGAATTGGACTTCCTTTCTAATACTAAATTGGCTTTCTCCCAGTACATATACACTTCTAATCAATGCTTTCTTTTTATTGTCCTTTCCCTTGTATTCGATGGTGATCCGCACTCGTCCGTCTGCTAGGTTTTCTTTTGATTTTACATCCTTTTTATTCAATTGCTTCCCATCTTTGGAAATAACCAACTTGTCCTTGTCATTTGCTTTAGGTTCATTTGGATATTCATTGGAAAGTATAAGTTCATACTCATTTTTACCTTTTTCGACCGTCAAATTTGCTGGCATGGTATAAGGTTTACCGGAACTGTAATCAATGTATGTTAAGGTACCCGTCCAATCACCTAACAGCTTTTTGAAATCCTCAGGAACTATTGTCTTTTCAGAGGATTTAATAGCGGTCTCTTGGGCAAAACTTTCAAAAGAAAATAGCAGCATACATACGATTATCAATGTAGTTGGATTAAATCCCATAGGTTTCTTTTTTAATGAAGTTATCGGCGTATTGTATGATTCGTTGCGGGAGGATTCGCGAGAAATAGCCCCTAGTGGTACTAAAGATAATTAATACGCGTGGATTTCCGTTACGAAAATTACGTCACATTTAATTACACACGTGGTTGTGGGGTGTCGTTCCATGTGAGTGGCCAGTGTCAATACCCATTAAATAGCGCCCATCTTGAACCTGTTTGCCCGCAGCATAAATTGCTTATAGATCTGTCATAGCGTAATAGGATTTCATCATATATTCATGGCTATCATACTTACCATGAATAACACAAAGATGCCTATAGCGATAGCGGTAATTCTTTCGCCTTCGCTTAATTGAGGGAATATTTTCCTGAAAATGATACTTCCTAAAGGGATAAAAAGAACAATACCGGAAATGGTGCCGGGTGAATAAGTAAGGGTAAAAACACTTAGTAGCAGATGGCTTATTCCATTCACGAAAATAAGGGTTCCCAAAGCAGCCAATATGATGTTGTTTCTATTGAAAAGATAAGAAAGGGATAATGCCGTGAAGACAAACAGGCCAACTGCATTTATCACGATGAAATCCTGATTGGACAGCTCTGCCTTTAACAAATTGGAGTACCATAGTGGAAATTGACCTAAGTATTCTTCGATTTGGTGCACTAAAAAAGTCACTGGTACTAGCCATGCTATCTGGTTTGCTGAAGGAAAATTCTTTTTGTCCCTGTTTTCCTGTACCCTATTCGTCATTGTTATCGTGTTTCACTATTTCTAGGGGTTTTCACTATTTCCTGTATCGGTTTGGATATGGTTCGTTGTGCATTTTCATGTACTTACTTTTCGCTTTACCACAGCGCCCATATTTTTATATAGGTTGTTAGCCACTGTATTTTATAATTCTTTGCACATTGCAATGAATTCAAAGTTTTCTTTCCCAATTTGGAAATCGTGTTTCCCGATACCTTTAAATCCATTTCTTTTATAAAAATTTATGGCCCGTTCATTACTCTTAAGAACAGACAACCATATTTTTTCAAATTCCAATTCCTTGGCCTTTTCCAATAGTAGATTTTGTAATTCAAATCCTATTTTCATGGAAAGGAAATCTTTGAGCACATATATTTTTTGCAATTGGCATATGTTTTCTGAATCAATAAATTCCGATTTCGAATTCAGTTTCAATTTTGCATAGCCCACAGGTAAACGATTTACGAAAGAAATCCAATATACTGTATCTGGTTTAGCAATGCTCCGTTCTATTTTTTTGACAGCGAAAGTTGAATCATAATAATTCAGTAAATCTTGTTTGTCCCTAAAATAATGGCCAAAGGTTTCTTTAAAAGTAATTCTACCAAGAATAGCAATAAATTGGGCATCGTTATTCTGCGCTAATCGAATTTCCATGGTATTCATTTCCTTTTTTCAATATAATGGCGAACGATCCGGGTAGGGGCGTAGCTAGGTCCGGGTTTAGCTTTTTATAGCTATGGCCGTACCTATGGTTATATGGTAATACTAAGTCTTAAAATTATGTTTTCCATCTGGTTTCCCTCCATGCTTTTTGTTCTTCTTTGGAAAAGAACGTCCAAGCTACAATTCTACTGGATTTATTCCCGGTTCCCATGGGAATCGTTTTGATCTTATGCGCCCCAATTAGTTCCAATGCCTTATAAATTCCTTTTAGATTGGATTGTTTTGACACTAAAGTTGAAAACCAAAAACAGTTTTTAGCGAACTTTTTACTTTCCTTTACCATATTGTGAATAAACTTATATTCTCCTCCATCACATACAAGTTCGCTGTTAATTCCCGCAAAATTAAGCGTCGGGTTTTTTTCTTTTTTCCCTGACAGGTTTTTGACTTTTCTTCGGCTTCCTTTTTGGGCATCTTCAAAAGAAGAATGAAAAGGAGGATTACATATGGAGAAATCAATTTTCTCCGCTCTACCTATGATCCCAAATAAAACATCGCTCCGATTTTCTTGCAATCTGCACTCGATCTTATCTTTAAGTGAGGCATTGGAAGCGACAATATGCTTAGCTGATGCTATTGATTTGGGATCAATATCAGATCCAATAAATTTCCAACCATATTCTGTAACCCCAATAATAGGGTAAATACAATTGGCCCCAACACCAATATCATAGCAAGTGATTTTATCACCAATGGGTATTTTCCCAAAATTGGTTTCGGCCAATATATCGGCAATTTGGTGGATGTAGTCCGCTCTTCCTGGAATTGGGGGACATAAATTTTCATCAGGGAAGTCCCAGTTCTTAATTCCGTAATAATGGTTTAATAATGCTTTGTTTAAGACTTTAACAGCAACAGGATTTGAAAAATCGACGGAATCCTCCCCATATTTATTGGGCTTTACATAGTTCACAAATTCAGGATTAGCGGTTGTTAATGCTTTTAGATCATATTTTTCCCGATTCTTATTTCGAGAATGTAGCCTTGTTTTTTTTTCTTGTCGTTTTTCCGATGACATTTTTTTGGTTTTAAGAAGGCTAATTGAATATTTTCATTGCATGAATCCCTAATGGTGCACGACTTCAGGGTATAAAGTTAGTGCTTCACATTTACTTTATACCAAGTTGGCAAATTTCTTCGAATTGTATTAATTAGCAATCGTATTCGATTAGCCAAGACTCAAATATTTCCATAAGGTCCCCAACACAATATACCCCTGAATATCGTGTGGGTTAGGGCGCTACCGACTGTAGTCATATCGTTCATTCTTTTGTTTCAGGCTGTTTCACGTCGTTTCTCTGGTTTCGATGTATTGTTGCCAGCGTTGGGGTAAAGTACCAATTTTTCTATTTTAGGTATACCAAATAGCTAAAAAGAGCCTTTTCAAAAAATCATTTTCGGGGTACCCTTAAAACAAAAAGGAACCTCATTTTTTGAGATTCCTTTATTTACTTGTAGCGAGAGCGGGGCACGATCCCGCGACCTCCGGGTTATGAATCCGACGCTCTAACCAGCTGAGCTACCTCGCCATTTGGCAGTTTTTAAGACCATGCCTAGGTCATTTTCCAATTTAATTCGCTCTAATGCCGATGAAGCTTTGCTTATCGGCATCCTGACAAAGGCCTTGCCTTGCGTCAGGACCAGCTGAGCTACCTCGCCATATAAATGTGGTGCCTTAATTGCCCACACACGATAGTTCGTTGTTTTTAAGGCCGCTGAAACATCTTATTGTCCAGTTAACTAGCCTTGAGGGCAGGTAGGCTAAAACCCAACCCTGTCGCATAAAACGGCTGCAAATATAAAGTTTAATTTCTTCTTCTTCAACATTCAATTGCTAAAAAATATTCTATCGGTTTTAATTTTTTTATCATTTATAAATATATATATTGCCCATAACAAATACTAAATCGTAATGAACGATAAGATTAAGTTTGAAATTGAATTTGTAATACAATCATCACCACAGTTATTATACCAATATCTTTCAACACCCTCTGGCCTTTCAGAATGGTTTTCGGATAATGTAAATTCCAGGGGAGAGCTGTTCACTTTTATATGGGATGGTTCCGAGGAAGAAGCGAAATTGCTTAAACGCAAGAGCGATGAATTCGTAAAATTCGCATGGTCGGAAAACGATGATGACTCTTATTTTGAGATGAAGATCATTGTTGATGAGATTACAAAGGATGTGTCGCTTTTTATTACCGATTTTGCGGTCGAGGATGAAGTTGAGGAAGCTAAAATGCTATGGGATAACCAGGTTTCTGACTTAAAACAAGTTTTAGGTTCCAAATAAAATCAACGTAGAATTATACAGTATATTTGGCCTTGATTTTTCAAGGCTTTTTTTTATGATAAATTTTGACGGCAAGCAACTAAAAAAGGAGGTTGATTTTCTAAATCAGGAAAATAGGGGGCTGCGTTATGGTGATTCCCTGTTTGAAACAATTAGGGTAGTTCATGGGAAACTGTTTTTTTGGGAAGAACATTATTTTAGGCTAATGTCATCAATGCGCATTCTAAGAATGGAGATTCCGATGGATTTTACCTTGGAGTACCTTGAAGACCAGATCGTTGAAACCATAAAATCCAATACGCTTGAAGCGCAACCCGTACGAGTGCGATTGACGGTTTTTAGAAGGAATGGTGGATTATACACTCCAACAACCAATACCATATCCTTCCTCATTGAGGTCAAGGCGTTGCATACTCCTTTTTATAGCAGTGAAGCTGGAACCTACGAAGTGGAGTTGTTCAAAGACTTTTATGTGAATCCCGACATGCTTTCCACATTAAAGACCAACAACAGAATCTTGAATGTCGTTGGCAGCATATTCGCCAAAGAAAACAAGTATCAAAATTGTTTATTGTTGAACACCAATAAAAGTGTTGTTGAAGCGCTAAACGGCAATCTTTTTTTGGTAAAGGGAAATGTTATAAAAACACCACCAATCTCCGATGGATGTATTAATGGAATAATACGTAATAAGCTAATAGGGATGCTAGCCAAAATCGAGGATTTTACCCTGATCCAAGAATCAATTTCCCCGTTTGAACTTCAAAAAGCCGATGAACTCTTTATTACGAATGCCGTGGTAGGCATTCGGTCTATTACAAAATATAGGAAAAAGGACTTTGGAAGCTCGGTTTCAAAAAATCTATTGGGCAAATTAAATGCCATGGCCAGACTCTCAGGGTCCCAGCACTAAATTAATTTAAACTTGGATTTTCAGGGGCATTGGACCAAAGCAGGTAATTGCCGCCAAGTTCAACCATTTTTTCTTGCCAAAAAGCGGCAGTGGATTTTTGTATGATACTACTTTCATATTCGTTGCGCACAACGATCCAGGATTTGGATGTTAGTTCTTCATCCAATTGTAAGGAGGACCAGCCCGAATATCCTAGAAAGAACCGAATATCATGATCTGAGATCAATTCTTCATTAATTAGACTCACGGTCTTTTCAAAATCGCCACCCCAATAGATACCATCCGATATTTCTATACTGTTATCGATTAGATGGGGTACCTTATGAATGAAATAAAGGTTGTCCTGTTCAACAGGACCTCCATTATAGACCTGCAGGGGGATGGATATCTCCGTGACCAAGTCATTTATATGATATTCCAGGGGTTTGTTCAGAATAAAACCAACAGAGCCCTCCTCATTATGCTCTGCCAGCAAAACAACAGACCTATTGAAGGACACATCACCTGTCAAAGCAGGTTCTGCTATCAGTAATTTCCCCTTTTTTGGCTTTAAGCTTACCATAAATACTATTTCTTGCTATAACTAAAATAAGATAAATCCCATAAATCACAAATAGGTAGTACCAAAAAAGCCCTGACGGTGGTCAGGGCTTTTAGATATTCTCGTAATATAGATTAGTTTACCGCTTTGCCTAAATCGGCACCAGCTTTAAACTTTACAACATTTTTAGCTGCAATTTGGATAGTTTTTCCAGTTGATGGATTTCTACCTTCCCTTGCATTTCTTCTAGATACAGACCAAGATCCGAAACCTACTAGAGATACACGATTACCTTTTTTAAGAGAACCTTCAACGTTTCCTAAGAAAGATTCTAATGATTTTTTGGCTGCGGCTTTTGTGATGCCAGCATCAGATGCCATTGCATCGATTAATTCTGTTTTGTTCATAGTGTAATTAAATTAATTGTTTTAAAAATAATTTTAAACCTTCTAACAAA
>JBATIW010000211.1:0-6408 GCA_049668005.1 Maribacter sp. | reverse complement strand
AAATGGTTTTACTTTTGACTTAGGGCCTAGTTGGTATTGGATGCCCGATATTTTTGATAAGTTTTTTGCCGATTTTGGAAAAAAAACCAGTGATTACTACCTCTTGCAAAAATTAAGTCCCGCTTATAAAATTTTCTTTTCGGATGACACGATTACCATTGGGGATTGCATGGATAAAATCTGTTTGGAATTCGATAGAATTGAAATGGGAAGTTCTATACATCTAAGAAAATTTATTTCCAAGGCGCAAAAAAACTATGATATCGCTATAAATAAAGTGGTATTAAAACCCGGATTATCACCCTTTGAATTGGTGACAAAAGATACTGTAACCAAAGTTGATCAATTTTTCAAAACGATCAGTGGCGAAGTACGGAAGAAATTCAAAAATCCAAAACTGATTTCCACATTGGAATTCCCAGTTCTTTTTCTTGGGGCAAAACCTAGTAAAACACCTTCATTTTACAGTTTTATGAACTTTGCCGATTTTGGTTTGGGAACCTGGCATCCGAAAGGTGGAATGTATGAGATCATTAAAGCTATGCATAACCTCGCTATGGAACTAGGCGTTGAATTTCATACCAATAAGGCAGTAACCAAAATTCGTGTTGCGAATGGTAAGGCGATTGGAATTAGCATTGATAATCAAGATATTGATGCCGATACTGTATTAAGTGGTGCAGATTACCATCACTCAGAAACCTTACTTGACAAAATACATAGACAGTACAGTGAAAATTATTGGAATCAAAAAACCTTTGCTCCTTCTTCGCTTTTGTTCTATGTGGGCTTTGATAAGAAATTGAATAATGTTGAGCATCACAATTTATTCTTTGATACCGATTTTGAGCAACATACCTATGATATTTATGATTACCCAAAATGGCCGGAAGATCCCTTGTTCTATGCCAACTTTCCTTCGATAACAGATAGTACTATGGCTCCCAAAGATTGTGAAACCGGGTTCTTTCTTATTCCTATCGCCCCAGACTTGGAAGATACACCATTACTTAGGGAACAGTACTTTGATATTATCATTAATAGGTTTGAAAATAGGACCAAACAAAAGATCAAAGACAATATCCTGTTTCATGACTCTTTTTGTGTCAACGATTTTATCGATAAATACAACTCCTATAAAGGCAATGCCTATGGTATGGCAAATACGTTATCGCAGACAGCCTTTTTACGACCCAAATTAAAAAGTAAAAAAGTAAAAGACCTATTCTTTACAGGGCAACTAACGGTACCAGGACCAGGAGTTCCGCCCTCTTTAATATCAGGTAAACTGGTTTCTGAATTAATCTTAAAACCCCAGCACAAAAGATGAAGTCACTATTTGACAAAGTATCCTATAATTGCAGTAAGCTCGTAACAGAGACTTATAGCACTTCATTTTCGCTTGCCACCAAGATGTTGGCTAGGTCGATAAGACCCGATATTTACAACATTTATGGTTTTGTGCGCTTTGCAGATGAAATTGTCGATACCTTTAATGAATATCCCCAGGCAGCACTCTTCAATAGTTTCGAGAATGAATTGGAAACTGCCTTGAATAATGGAATAAGCCTAAATCCCATTTTAAATTCCTTTCAGCACACCTATCATAAATATGGGATACCCCATGATTTAGTAGCATCCTTTATGAAAAGTATGCGTATGGATTTAACTAAAAACGCCTATAAAACAGATGAGGAATATAGAGCGTATATCTATGGTTCGGCAGATGTTGTAGGATTGATGTGTTTAATGGTTTTCGTAAAAGGGGATAAAAAGAAATATGGGAAGTTAAAAGAGTCGGCCATGTCCCTTGGCTCTGCCTTTCAGAAAGTTAATTTTTTAAGGGATTTAAAGGCTGATTATGAGGAATTGAACCGTTCATATTTTCCGAATACCAATTTAAAAGAGCTTGATGAAGTTTCAAAAACAAAAATAATCAACGAAATTAAAGCAGACTTCGCGAAAGGGTTTTCAGGAATTCTACAACTTCCCCCCGAGGCCAAACTGGGCGTCTATACGGCTTATAAATACTATCATAAATTATTGGTGAAATTGGAGAAAACACCTTCCGAACAGATAAAGAATGCTCGAATTAGAGTTCCTAATTATCAAAAATTTGGACTTTTAGCAAAGTCATATGTCAATTTTAAATTAAATTTGGTGTAATATGAATGTAGCTATTGGCTTTTTAATTTTTTTGCTTGTTTTTTCCTTTATGGAATTCATGGCCTGGTTTACCCATAAATATATTATGCACGGTTTTCTGTGGAGTTTGCATAGGGATCATCATAAAAAGGACCATGGTTCCTGGTTTGAGCGTAATGATACATTTTTTATCTTTTATGCTGTTGTAAGTATCTCTTTTTTCTATGCAGGTGCTAATACGGATTTTTGGTACGGATGGCCTATTGGGTTTGGGATTATGGCCTATGGGGCGACTTATTTTTTAGTGCACGATATCTTTATCCATCAACGTTTTAAAATGTTCAGAAACGCCAACAATTGGTATGCAAGAGGCGTTAGGCGCGCTCATAAAATACATCATAAACATTTGGGCAAAGGGGATGGTGAGTGTTTTGGCATGTTGTTCGTTCCTTTTAAGTACTTCAAAAAATAGCACATACAATGTACAATGCCATTGTAATTGGGGCGGGCATAGGAGGAATAGCTACTGCCCTTCGTTTAACTAAGGCGGGTTATCAAGTTACTGTTATAGAGGCCAATACCTATCCTGGAGGAAAACTCCATGCTATGAATTTAGCCGGATATCGTTTTGACTTGGGTCCATCGCTTTTTACAATGCCCCATTTAGTTACCGAACTTTTTGAACTCTTCGGATTAGAAAGTAGTCAATACTTTGATTATCTCGAAAAGGAAACCATTTGCAACTACTTCTGGGAAGACGGTGTACAATTTTCGGCTAAATCAGATGTCAAAACTTTTATTGAACAAGCTGCGAGTACATTTAATGAACCTGCCGAGAATATTCGTAACTATCTCGAACAGAATAAGAAAAAATATGATTTGACAGCAAGTTTATTTCTTGAAAAATCACTTCATAAACTAAGTACTTTTCTATCCAAAGAAACCATCAAATCTATTGTACAATTGAGGAAATTAGATATAAATAGCTCTTTGCACAAGATTAACCAAAGGAGATTTAAAAGTGAAAAAATGGTGCAATTATTCAACCGCTATGCAACTTATAATGGTTCTTCTCCTTATAAAACCCCAGGGATCATGTCAATGATTCCGCACTTGGAAATGCACTACGGTACTTTTTTTCCAAAAGGGGGCATGCATCGTATCAGTATTAGTTTATATGAGTTGGCAATTGCGCAAGGTGTTCATTTTAAGTTGAATGAAAAAGTAGAACAGATAAGAATAAAAAATAAAAAAGCAATTGGCGTTACCTCTGTTAAACAAGATTATGAGGCTGATATTGTTGTTTCCAATATGGATATTTTTCCAACCTATAAACACTTATTAAAAGACCAAAAGCATCCTAGAAAAGTATTGGAGCAAGAACGATCAAGTTCTGCTTTGATTTTTTATTGGGGCATAGCCAAGGAATTTCCAGAACTGGATTTACATAATATCCTCTTTAGCGAATCTTATGAAAGGGAATTTAATTCTATTTTCGAGAGGAAAGACCTTCATGATGACCCTACTATTTATATTAATATAAGTAGTAAAGATGAACCTTTAGATGCGCCTGAAAAGCATGAAAACTGGTTCGTAATGATCAATGCACCTGGAAACTATGGACAAGATTGGAGCGATTTAAAAAATAGGGCCCGACAAGCAATTGTTTCAAAAATAAACCGAATTCTTAAAACTGATATAACAAACCTGATTACTACCGAACATATCCTGGATCCTAAAGGAATTGAAAATAGTACAAGTTCCTACAGAGGTGCCTTATATGGGCCCGCCAGCAACAGTAAATTCGCTGCATTTATGAGACATCCCAATTTCTCAAATGCTATTAAAAATTTATACTTCTCCGGAGGTTCGGTGCATCCTGGAGGCGGTATACCACTTTGTTTATTATCTGCAAAAATTGTGAGCGACTTAGTCCCTAAACCCCAAGGAGATGTTTGACCGTTTACCAAAATTAAAAGTTCCTATCGCCATTGGTATTGTTTGGTTATTTCACATCTCTGCACTAATTGGAGTTTATATGGGGTACTTTGATTGGTTTATCGAAAAAACACCTTTAAACCTATGGTTATGCTTACTACTGTTCTTATATGTATATCCACTAAATCAAACAAAACAGATCATTGCTTTTGCCTTCTTTTTTATTGGAGGTATGTTTGCTGAATGGCTTGGGGTAAACTACAGCCTCTTATTTGGAACATATGAATATGGAAGTAATTTTGGGCCTAAACTGGATGGAGTTCCCCTTTTAATCGGTTGCTACTGGGCTATATTGACTTTCATTACAGCAAGTATCTTGGATTATACCCCATTTAATATTTGGATTAAAGCGCTTCTGGGAGCTTCACTAATGGTCATTATGGATTTTTTTATGGAACACAGTGCGCCTACTTTTGATTTTTGGACATTCGAAGGAAACATCGTACCCTTGCAAAATTATGGTACTTGGTTTCTTATTGCATTGCTCTTTCATGGGATACTGCGAATTCTACAAATTGAAGGGAATCGACCATTTTCCCTGAATGTATACTTAGCACAGCTCCTGTTTTTCGCATGCTTTTATTTTTATTTTTTCAACTCAGGAAGGGGGTTTATCCCATTCCAGTTTCCAATAGATCTATAGGGCTGAAATCTTGAAAATAGTTCCTCTTTGTACCAATCTAGTTGACGGGTTATTTGAATGGCTTTTTGATGTTCTCCACTATTGTAGGCAAAATCCATTAACGAGGTTTTATCCCTCCAAATACTAAATGTAGCCATTTGAAGAAAAGGAACTTCCCCAACTCCTTTAGTGTAATTCAAGCCTTTGTTTCCTACAAGAGGTTGTTGCGATATAGGTACGTATTTCCAAAATTTAAACAGCATCCTTTGTTTTATAGTAGGACGGGTAATCACTAATATCAGAGGGTTTTTATCATCTAGGGCACTACTTTTCCGAAAAGGATTTCTTCCAGACCACTCCCCTTTCGCTGTAACACATTTCATATAGATCGTCCACTGTTCAGAGCTTTTCTTTTGGTACTTCTTAATTAATTTGGAAGAGTTAAAAAATTCCTGGGCTGCTGTTTCAGTATCCCAGATTTGCAATAATCCATAAACGGACCAATCTGGTAAAGGATTAAAATCTTCCTTTCCACTACTTAAAAGTTTATAATTGTAATCCTGGAATATTCGCAAGTGGTTCGTGTGCAAAGCGATTCATCGAAAATGCCTACAGCTTTACCAGGAAATTCGGATACTTAAAAAATGTGAGTGTGGTAATTTGTGACATTATTTTACATCGTCATCCCGCTATTCAACAATTCAAAAACAAGCTTTATTTTGCAGTGCTCTCTGCAGCGTCTTTCAGCAACCCATCCAATATTTTTCGGACCTTATCGCTATTCCAATCGGCTACACCTGTCTCTGCAATAATAATTTTGCCTTCTTTATTTATCACATATGTTGTTGGAATCGTTTTCGAGGTCAAAACACTTGGAGCTTCCGTTTTTGAATAATAAACAGGAAGCGAATATCCATTTTTTGCAAGAAAGGCAGATACTTTTTCAACTTTATCCTGTGCAACGAACATGAAGACAACCTTTTCGTTGTAATCCTCATACAATCGCTGAAGGCTTGGCATTTCAGCGACACAAGGCGGACACCAAGTTGCCCAAAAATTAATCAAAACAACCTTGCCCTTAGCATTTTTAAAATTTATTTCATCACCTCGGGCGTCTGCTAGTTGCCAATCAAGGTTTTCTACAGGCATCTGTAATTCCGTTTTTAAAACGGCTGCACTTGTGGATAATAATCTTCCAATAAAGACACGGGCATAAAAACCAACAGGTGTAAACAGTATCAAGATCATTCCAATAATCCACGCTGTATTTATCCACTGCTTTTTACCCAATTTCATAACAAAATTATTTAAGCAATTCGTTTAAAAGTTTTCTTATTCTTGAAGTATCCCAATTGGCAATATCATCTTCTTTTACCACAATGTATCCATTCTTATCAATGATATAGGTTGCTGGCGCCTCCAATATTTCAACCGGCGCGGGATCACCAATGATTAAATAAGTGACAGGAAAAGTTAATTTCTTCAGTTTCATGAATTCCTCAACTGGCGGTCTTTCCTCATTGGTGATAATATAAAAATCCACCCTGTCCTTATAGTCATCATGTAATTCCTGTATTCCTTTCAGCTCAGCCTCACATGGTAATCGCCAGGATGCCCAAAAATTTATGAATACTATCTTACCC
>JBATIW010000210.1:0-6089 GCA_049668005.1 Maribacter sp. | reverse complement strand
ATCCTGTTTTGCTTTATTTGCATACAGATTGTAATAGGATTGCGATACCGAAGCCATCAGTTTTCTTTTAGCGATTACAATATCTTCATACTTGGCTGCTGCCATTGAGCTTACGTAGTTTTCTCTGGAAGTTATCGTACCAAACCATGGCATCATTTGCTTTGCAGATACTTTAAAACGTTGCGCCCCAGTTCGTGTTTCAGGTTCACTTACAAAATAGCCAACTCCAAGTTCGGTATTGGGTATAGTATTGACCTCATTGACCTTTTCTGATGCGATATTGTATAGCAATTCAAACTTTTGGACTTCAGGGTTATTTAATAAAGCTTCTTCAATAAGCGATTGTAATTGCTGTGCATTTACAATTAGACCTAAGAAAAAAGAACAAGTTGTCAGTATTGCTTTTATATAAAATTGATTTTTTTTCATTTGTGATTTTTTTTGTGTTGTATCTCCTTGTTCCAACTGTACAATACAGGAACTACAAATAGTGTGATTAAAGCAATGAGCATCCCTCCAAAGCTTGGAATCGCCATAGGAATCATAATATCACTTCCCCTACCCGTAGAAGTCAATATGGGTAATAATGCCAAAATAGTGGTTGCTGTGGTCATTAAGCATGGCCTGATGCGCTTTTCTCCAGCTTCTACCACAGATGCCCTTATTTCCTTCAATGTTTCTGGTGTATTTCGGTCAAAGGTCTGTGTTAAATAAGTAGCCATAACAACACCATCATCTGTAGCTATACCAAACAAGGCGATAAAGCCTACCCAAACAGCTACACTTAAATTAATGGTGTGCATTTGAAATAAATCCCTCATGTTTTCACCAAAAAAACTAAAATTCAAAAACCACTCTTGACCATAGAACCATATCATTAAAAAGCCTCCTGCAAAAGCAACAGCAATACCAGTGAACACCATTAAAGAAGTTGCTACGGAACGAAATTGAAAGTAGAGAATTAAAAAGATAATGAGCAATGCCAATGGCACTACCACCGACAGTGTTTTTTCAGCTCTTAACTGGTTTTCATAGGTTCCTGTAAATTTGTAGTTGATGCCTTTTGGTACGATCAATTCTCCAGAATCTATTTTTTGTTGAATTAATTCTTGCGCAGATTCAACCACATTTACTTCTGCATATCCATCCAGTTTATCGAACAATACATAGCCCACTAAAAACGTGTCTTCACTTTTAATTACCTGTGGACCTTGTTCGTAGCGAATGGTCGCCAATTCACTTAATGGAACTGGACGCCCTTTCTCGACGGGTATATATATCTGCCTTAAATCGGTTGGATTTGCTCTAAGCTCTCTAGGATAGCGCACTCTTACACCATAGCGTTCACGCCCTTCAACGGTTTGTGTTAAGACCATTCCGCCTACAGCTACTTTTAAAATATTTTGTACATCTTCAATAGATATACCATAGCGAGCAATTTTATCTCTATCAATATCAATCAACAGATAGGGTTTGCCCACAATTCGGTCAGCAAAAACGGCTTCTTTCTTAACACCTTCGGCTTGTTTTAATATATTTTCCAATTGCAGTCCAAAAGCTTCAATTTGTTTTAAATCCTGTCCTTTGACTTTTATTCCCATTGGTGCTCGCATTCCCGTTTGTAGCATCACCAAACGGGTTTCAATAGGCTGCAATTTTGGTGCTGAAGTAATGCCTGGTAACTTGGTGACTTTTACAATTTCGTTCCAAATATCATCAGGCGATTCTATCCCTGGCCGCCAATTGCGGTAAAATTCGCCATCATTATCCTCAATTAAGTGCTCTCGAACTATTTTAGGATTACCGATTGTTGTTTCTTCTGAATTATTGGGGTTTGTTATAAATCTACCATCCTTCAACCCAAATAATCCATCATCATTAACCTTATAACGTTGACGTTCTCCATTTTCATTCAGCATATATTCTGATTTATACTGAATGACATTTTCATACATTGATAATGGAGCAGGATCTAAAGCAGATTCTGTTCTACCCGACTTACCAACAACCGTTTTAATTTCTGGAATACTTGCTACGGCCATATCCAATTGCTGAAGCACACGTTTGTTTTCCTGTACACCAGCATGTGGCATTGATGTTGGCATCAATAGAAAAGAACCTTCATTTAAAGAGGGCATAAATTCCTTACCAGTGTTTTTCATAATGAAAAAACCAGCAATAACAATCATTGTGGGTATTGAAAGAAATATTAATTTATTTGATAGCGCCCATTGTAAAATACGCGTATAGTATCTTCTAAATAAAGTAAATACCGCTAATAAACCAAAACATATTAAACTTACAAAAATGAGATTCCAAAAAATACTTTTATCAACGCCTAAAGGTCTCCAGTATTCAGCTAAAAGAAACACTATAGTCAAAGCTGATATGTAAATATTAATAAGGTTCACACGTTTTTCGGATAATCTTTCCTGTAATTTCAGTATTGCCAGAACTCCAAAAGCAATCAAAATCATTCCTAACCAATACCCATAAAAAATAGCCGTTAGACCTGTCAGGATTAATATTCCTGTTATTACATAATTCGTAGTTTTTTTGATGCTCTTTTTTCTAAATAAAAATGCTGCAAAAGGGGGTATCAAGAATAATGCTACAATTAGAGATGCTGTTAAAGCAAAGGTCTTAGTAAACGCGAGAGGTCTGAATAACTTGCCTTCGGCACCAATCATTGTAAAGACTGGAATGAAACTAATAATGGTTGTCATTACTGCTGTTACTATTGCCCCAGAAACTTCAACAGTCGCATTATAGACAACATTATTTATTGGCAAGTTTTCATTGTTTTCATCTAAATGCCTTATGATGTTCTCTGAAAGTATGACCCCTACATCGACCATTGTCCCAATGGCGATCGCTATACCTGATAATGCTACGATATTGGCATCAACTCCGAAGAGTTTCATTGCTATAAATACCATTAAAACCGCAATAGGCAATAAGCCCGATATTAGTAAAGAAGCACGTAGATTAAATACCATAATTATAATAACCAGAATGGTAATTAATATCTCTAATGTCAATGCTTCATTCAGTGTTCCTAATGTTTCCTGAATAAGTTCAGTTCTGTCGTAAAAAGGAATAATAGTTACCTGTGAGGTTCTTCCGTCACTTAAAACTTTTGAAGGTAATCCTGGACTTAGTTCATCTATTTTTTCTTTTACATTGTTAATGACCTCCATGGGGTTTGCCCCGTATCTTGCTACGACAACCGCACCAACAACTTCAGCTCCCTCTTTATCCAATATCCCTCTACGCGTTGCAGGACCTAAAGACACTTTACCTATATCCTTAATTTTAATGGCCGTATAATCTTCTGAAGTAACCACAGCATTTTCTAAGTCAGCAATAGACTTAACATAGCCCAAACCACGAACTAGGTATTCAGCTTTATTGATTTCCAGTGTTTGTGCGCCAATATCTTTGTTACTTTCCTTTACTGCCTTAACAACTTCATTTAAGCCAATATTATATTGACGCATTAATTCTGGATTCACATCTACTTGATACTCCTGAACATAGCCACCAATGGAAGCTACTTCTGATACGCCACTTGCTGATGATAAGGCATATTTCACATAGTAATCTTGAATACTTCGCAACTCTTGTAAATCCCAACCACCAGTAACATTACCTTTTTCATCGCGACCTTCTAAGGTGTACCAAAATATTTGTCCCAAGCCTGTTGCATCTGGACCCAAAGCAGGATTAACACCATCAGGAAGCAAACCGTTTGGTAATGAGTTGAGTTTTTCAAGAATACGACTGCGACTCCAATAAAACTCTACATCTTCCTCAAAAATGATATAGATACTGGAAAAGCCGAACATAGATGAACTACGAATGGTTTTTACACTTGGAATACCTAAAAGTGCCGTTGTTAATGGATAAGTAATCTGGTCTTCAATATCCTGGGGAGAACGACCATCCCATTTTGTAAAAACAATTTGTTGGTTTTCACCAATATCAGGAATAGCATCAACAGGAACAGGGTTGCTTGGCAGAAAACCCGTGTCCCAATTAAATGGTGCATTAACCGTTCCCCATCCTATAAAAAGGATAAGCATTAGTACAGCCACCAATTTGTTTTCTATTAGAAATTTTATGCTTTTATTTAGCATTGCCTTTGATTGTTAAACAGTTAGACAGAGGTGTTGGGAAAACACCGAATACAAGAAATTATCCTAGTGGAATACGCCCACAGGACACAAAAGTCTATTGTTTAAAAATCAAATTAAATAAGTCTCATCAAGCTTGTAGATGCTCTTGATGACCAGAGGTGGACTATAATCCCTGAATAAGGTTGCTTTTTCTTCCGAACCTTCAAAAAGGTCTAGATAAGTATATGCAAATGAGGAAATGAACAATTGTTGTTCAAAAGACAAATTGTCAAATGAGATTTTCAAATCATCCTGACCATCAACAAAGATCACCTCATCGCTACAACAAGAGCTTTCCTGTTGCATTGTTGAATCATCATCATTCACCATATTCATCAACATTCCACAGTCTTCGGCATCCGTAAAGAAAGCCAAATCAACCAAATGACCCATACAGAAGTGTTTCTCCACTTTCCAAGATGTAGTGGAAGCCAATAGTAATAAGGCCATTGAAATCGATACTATTTTAAATGCGAAGTCTTTCACAGTCACAAAAATACGAATTATTGGATGAGTAGTAATTCCCCAACAAATGATTAACGAAATTTTAGGGTTAATAGTATCAGCTTAATCCATTCTCAAAAGTAATATTGTATTTAATATATTAGCAAAAATTATGAATATGCTTAAAAACCTTGAACTAAAAATTACGGCCATAATCTCAGATACCGACACTGCAGTTGATACGCGTCTACACAGCATATGCACATTATTGAAAGAAAGTGTCTCTTACTATGATTGGGTAGGGTTCTATTTTAAAAATGGGGATAAAGAAGAATTGAAATTAGGCCCTTATGCTGGAGAACCAACAGATCATACCATTATACCATTCGGCAAAGGCATCTGTGGTCAGGTAGCTTTGAGTAATTCAAACTTTGTTGTACCTGACGTTAAGGCACAGGATAACTATATTGCCTGTAGTATAACCGTAAAGGCAGAAATTGTAGTGCCACTTTTTGTAAATGGTGAAAATGTAGGTCAAATAGATATAGATTCAAATACTGCCAATCCATTTACAGTCGAAGATGAACGGTTTTTGGAGTTTGTGAATAAAGAAGTAGCCAAGATGCTTTAAACCCTCTAAGTACAAACTAAGAGTTAAAGGCAATTATTCATGACGAAAAGCTTTAATAAAGCTTTTATCAGGGTTTAACCTTGACAATGAAAACCTAAAAAAAGTTTGGTTTTCATTCGTCAAATTATTCAAAAGACTTTCGGTAGCATAATTTTGGTTAAAACTTTAACTGTTTTGTTGATAACCTCAACGCAATGTTAGTTTCAAAAAAATTACTTTTGTGTGCTTAGAACATTAATCCAAGTAACTTAAAATGAGCACTAAAAAAGCTACCTCCGCCCTTATCTCTGTATTTCATAAAGATGGACTTGAACCTATTGTGAAAAAATTCCAAGAACTTGGCATTACCATCTATTCAACAGGTGGCACAGAAAAGTTCATTCAGGAATTGGGCATTACTGTTGTACCTGTAGAGGACGTAACAAGTTACCCCTCAATTTTGGGTGGCCGTGTAAAAACCTTACACCCAAAGGTTTTTGGTGGCATCTTGAACAGACAAGATCATAAAGGTGATATAGCCCAACTCGAAGAGTTTGACATTCCACAATTGGATATTGTAATCGTTGATCTTTATCCCTTTGAAAAAACTGTGGCAAGTGGTGCTTCTGAACAGGATATTATTGAGAAAATTGATATAGGAGGTATTTCGCTTATTCGCGCGGCTGCCAAGAATTACAAGGATGTTCTTTGTGTTTCCTCTAGGGAGGATTACAGCGAATTTTTGGATATTATTTCAAACGGGAATGGCAATACTACTATAGAAGATCGCAAGAAATTCGCCTCAAAAGCATTTAATGTTTCTTCGCATTATGATACAGCGATTTTTAATTACTTCA
>JBATIW010000209.1:0-1990 GCA_049668005.1 Maribacter sp. | reverse complement strand
CTCACCTTAGCCACACTTTCAAAAAATCCGGCGGTCACCTCTTTCGTTAAGAAAGATGGTAATGAAACAGATTGGAACAATCATGTAGATCTCGGCCTTTGGGCCGACCTTATGGTTATTGCCCCGGCAACGGCCAATACGCTGTCTAAAATGGCCAATGGAACCAGCGATAATCTATTATTGGCTGTATATTTATCTGCGAAATGTCCTGTTTTTTTTGCTCCTGCAATGGATTTGGATATGTACAAGCATGAAACTACCAAGAATTCCATTGACAAATTAGAGTCCTTCGGAAATATTATGATTCCGGCAACATCGGGGGAACTGGCGAGTGGATTATACGGCGAGGGTAGAATGGCCGAACCTGAGGCTATTGTAGCATTTATCGGGGACTATTTGTCACAAGGCTTACCCCTGAAAGGTAAAAAGGTCTTGATTACTGCAGGACCTACTTATGAGGCCATTGACCCAGTAAGGTTTATAGGCAACCACTCATCAGGTTTAATGGGCTACGAACTGGCCAATGCAGCAGCCAATCTTGGTGCGGAGGTAATTTTGATTTCAGGCCCATCAAGTTTGTCCATTGATAATGTTGCCATATCACTGGTTAAGGTGGTTTCAGGAGATGAAATGCATGAACAGGCACATATTTATTTCGGGAATAGTGATATTGTTATTAGTGCGGCGGCTGTAGCGGACTACAGACCCAAAACCATTGCTGATCAAAAAATCAAGAAAAATGGGGATAGTCTAGTAATTGATTTGGTTAAGAATCAGGATATTTTACTGTCCTTGGGTAAAATCAAGAAAAATCAATTTTTGGTAGGGTTCGCACTCGAAACTGAGAATGAATTGGAGAATGCCATAGGCAAGCTGAAAAAGAAGAATTTAGATGCCATTATACTTAATTCACTAAATGATAAGGGCGCTGGATTCTCCAGTAATACCAATAAAATAACGTTTATAGATAAGAATTCACAGATAAAAGCGTTTGAATTAAAAACCAAGGCGGAAGTAGCCGTGGATATATTGAACGAAATCTTAATTCGGTTACATGCGTAGTTTCCTTTTTTTCTTACTTTTTATTATTTCGTTTGTACCGCTTTCAGCGCAGGAGTTGAATTGTGTTGTGACTGTGAATTCTGACCAAGTAGCACAGACCAATCAGCAGGTTTTCAAAACATTGGAACGCTCGTTAAATGATTTTGTGAACAAGAATAAATGGTCTAATCGCGTGTACAAGGAAAATGAACGGGTTAACGCCCAACTGTTCATTACCATTACCGAATATGAGTCCAATAGGTTTAAAGGTAATATTCAAATTCAATCCTCAAGACCGGTATTCAACACTTCCTACGAAACACCAGTTTTCAATTATAAGGACAATCAATTCAATTTTGAGTACATCGAATTTCAACCTTTGATTTTTAATGAGAATATATTCGAATCGAATTTAGTGAGTGTTATTTCATATTATGTATATGTTATTTTAGGCTTGGATGCTGATACTTTTTCATTGGAGGGTGGAAACGACTATTTTAGGATAGCCCAGAAAATCGTTACCCAAGCCCAAAGTAGCAATTCAGCAGGCTGGAGTCAATCTACGGACCGCAGTAGATTTGAACTTGTTGATAACCTTATGTCCAATACCTATAGGGAATATCGTGTAGCTATGTACAATTATCATAGAAAGGGAATGGATATTCTTGCAGATAATAACAGTACGGGTAAACAAGTGATTGCTGGGACGATGAAATTGTTTGAAACGATGATCAATCGAAGGCCCAATGCATTTTTAATCCAGACTTTTTTTGATGCCAAATCCGATGAAATACAAAACGTTTTCTCGGATGGACCAAAGGTCGATGTTGTGAAGTTAAAGGAAACCCTAAACCGAATAGCGCCCTTATATTCCAGCACTTGGAATGAGATAAAATATTAACCTCCATTTTTTTCAACTGAAATAAAAATTATCTTTACGGCAATCCTA
>JBATIW010000208.1:0-10211 GCA_049668005.1 Maribacter sp. | reverse complement strand
ACCTTATAGAATAGGGGATTTGATAGAGGCACAAGGTGAATTGGGAGTTGTAAAGGAAATAGAAATATTCACTACCAAAATAATAACACCAGGGAATAAATTAGCAATAATACCCAATGGCGCTATGGCTAATGGAAACATTGTTAATTTTACCGCTGAAGGAAAAATACGCGTGGATGTCACTATTGGTGTAGGTTATTCCGAGGATATTAAAAAGACGAAAGCCGTTTTGATGGAAGTAATTACTTCGAACCCTCTTGTACTACAAGATCCAGCACCATCAGTAAATGTATCTGAATTGGCAGATAGTTCTGTGAACTTCGCGGTACGTCCTTTCTGCAAACCAGAACATTATTGGGATGTTTACTTTGGGACTTTGGAAAATAGCAAGCTTGCGCTAGATAAAGCGGGCATTGAAATTCCTTATCCACATAGAGTGGAAATACGAAAGAATTCATAAACTTAAATGTATAAGGAAAACCACCCTGAGAGTATCATCAGGGTGGTTTTTTTGTTTATTTAGTCTTGATACTAAATTCCGGTATAATTGCTAGGGGTAATTGCTTTAAGTTCAGATTTAATAACTTCTGAAACCTTTAGAGTATTGATAAAATCGGCAATAGTTTGCTGATTTATTTTTTCGTTCGTTCGGGTTAAGCCTTTTAAGGCTTCATACGGGTTAGGATAGCCCTCACGCCTTAATATGGTTTGTATTGCCTCAGCCACAACAGCCCAGTTATTATCCAAATCCTGTTCAATTTTCTTTTGATTCAATAAAAGTTTATTCAATCCTTTTAAGGTAGATTGAAAGGCAATTAAAGTATGTCCGAAAGGGACTCCTACATTTCTTAAAACTGTACTGTCTGTTAAATCGCGCTGTAATCTAGACACGGGTAATTTTGCTGATAAATGCTCAAAAATAGCATTGGCTATACCAATATTTCCTTCAGAATTCTCAAAATCTATTGGGTTGACTTTATGCGGCATGGCGGAAGAACCAACTTCACCTTTCTTGATTTTTTGTTTAAAATAGTCCATAGATACATAGGTCCAAAAATCCCTATCCAAATCAAGGATAATGGTATTGATGCGTTTTAAAGTATCAAATAAGGCAGCCAAATGGTCATAATGCTCAATTTGGGTTGTTGGGAATGAGTGGTATAGTCCCAATTTCTCTTGAACGAACTTTTGTCCAAATTCCTTCCAGTCAATATTGGGGTACGCTATTTTATGCGCATTATAATTACCTGTAGCACCACCAAATTTAGCGGCACTGGGAATGTCATTCAAAAGATTGAATTGTTCCTTCAAACGTTGCACATAAACATCTATTTCCTTACCCAAACGGGTAGGGGAGGCTGGTTGCCCGTGGGTTCTCGCCAAAAGGGGCACCGTGGCCCATTCCATTACCAATTCTTTAAGCTTTTCCAATACCTCAAAATACTGTGGCACATAAACATCGTTCATTGCATCTTTTATCGATAAGGGAATAGCCGTATTGTTAATGTCCTGTGAAGTCAATCCAAAATGAATGAACTCCTTATGCTCACCTAATCCTAATGTATCGAAGGCAGCCTTAAGAAAATATTCAACGGCTTTGACATCGTGGTTCGTGGTTTTTTCAATCTCTTTGATTTGTTGCGCATCCCCGGCATCAAAATTCTTATAGATATCCCTTAAAACTTCGAATTTTGAACTATCAAATGATACTAGTTGAGGTAAAGGAAGTTCGCAGAGGGAAATAAAATATTCTATTTCTACCTGCACACGATATTTTATCAATCCTTCTTCAGAAAAATATGGGGATAATGTAACCGTTTTGTTTCTATATCGACCGTCAATGGGCGAAATCGCATTCAATTGGGATAATGACATGGGCGTTGAAATTGGTTATTGTTTGAAGCTGCAAAGATACTTATTCACAAGTGGTTTTAAAAAGTTTAGTAGCATAGTTTGCTTTTTCTTTTTTACGCTATCTATGTGTTTTAAGCTTTTCGAGGGTCATTCTAGCCCTTGCTTTATAAGCAGCGCTTCCCGATGAATAAGTTTGTTGTAGTATCATTTTTAATTCTGAGTGGATCCACTCGAATTTTCTCCCCAATAACAACAATGAGGTCATGGAATAGGCCTTCGCCGCAACTTTATGTTCTCCAATAAGCCAATCAAAACATGCTGCTGCCATTAGTTCTAAATGATTGGGCGTCAATGTTTCTTTGGTTTTGTTCTTGGTTTTCGAAAAATAAGCCTTGGCCAAAAATTCACAAATCTTGGCCATAGGTCTTACCGAGGAATCAAATTTAAGGTCTCCTATTTTATGGGTAAAAATATCAATAAATGGTAAGATGTAGTCCAGATTTTCCTTTGCTACAAACTCCAAGATCCAACATGCCTTGCTTGAAATGGGATTGTCTACATCGAATGCGATTTCCATTAGGGGTTCCAACAAATCCGTATTTGATAGGACTATAGTGGTCATCTCCGCTCGTTTTCTTCTGGTAGCATTGATATAATCCAAAGACTGATACAGTTCTTTTTTCGTCACAATAATTTGTATTTTTAACTCCAATAAGTTCCCCCAGATGAAAATAATAAAAAAAATGGCCAAGGTGCTTTTATTGGTACTAATTGCCATGCAATTCTACCGCCCGGAAAAAAATACGACCCAAGGTAACCATACCGCCATCTTTATCACCGAAACCAATCCGCCTGAAGATGTTAAATTTATTTTGAAAAACACCTGTTATGATTGTCATAGTAACAATACAAGGTACCCCTGGTATAATAACATAGCTCCAGTTTCTTATTGGCTTGCTGATCACATAAAACAGGGCAAGGGAGAATTGAACTTCTCGGCGTGGGAGGGTTATTCCTCCAAAAAGAAAAGCCATAAGTTAGAGGAGGTCCTCGAGGTCATTGAAGAGAGTGAAATGCCACTTAATGAGTATACTTGGACGCATACTGAAGCTAAACTGACAGATGCACAGAAGCAAGCCATTATTACATGGGCCAAACAGTCTAGCGCCTTGTATCAGTTAAATCAGCAATTGCAATAGGCACGCCTATTGTTGCTTTCTCAGGAATTACCCGCAACTTTTCATGTGGATTGCTATTCAGCGATGGCTTAGGGTCAATGAAGTATATTGGTGTTCCGGCTCCTACAAAATTGATTAGGCTAGCAGCAGGATATACTTGCATAGATGTGCCTACAATCATTAAAATATCGGCCTGCGAAGTTATTTCCATCGCATTGCCCATCATTGGAACATCTTCCCCAAACCAAACGATATGGGGTCTAAGTTGATAACCATTTTGGCATTTGTCGCCTAAAACCAAGTCTGCGGACCAAGATATTATGTTGCCACCTCTAATACTTCGAACTTTAAGTAGTTCACCATGTAAATGAATTACTTTGGTACTGCCAGCCCTTTCATGCAGGTCGTCAACATTTTGGGTAATAATGGTAACATTAAAAGCTTCTTCCAATACAGCAAGTGCTCTATGGGCTTTATTTGGGGAAACTTCAAATAAATGTCTTCTGCGTTGGTTATAAAAGTCTAATACCAACTCAGGATTATTTGCAAAACCTTGGGGGGAGGCAACCTCCATGACATCGTGTCCCTCCCATAGCCCATCGGCATCGCGAAAGGTTTTAATGCCGCTTTCAGCACTTATTCCAGCTCCCGTAAGTACAACTATGTTCCGCTTCATTTCATAAAAATAGACTTTTTATTATATTCGAAATATGGTAGACCAACAACTTTTAACATATCTGGAAGATTTCATATCAATCGAAAGAAAAGAGCGTTTTATTAAGATTTTGGAGGAACGCACAAAATTTTTAACTGTAGCAATAGAAGATGTTTTTCAATTACACAATACCAGTGCGGTTATACGAAGTTGCGAAGTGTTTGGCATACAAACCGCCCATGTAATTGAAAATCGCTTTGGAAAAAGATTGGACAAGAATATTGCCATGGGTGCCCAGCAATGGGTAGATGTTGCGAGATACGAAAACACGAGATCATGTATTTCGTATTTACGTGGGGAAGGATATCAAATTATTGCTACTACCCCTTATGATGATTCTTGTCTGCTCGCGGATTTTGGGATAGACAAAAAAACGGCCTTGTTCTTTGGAACTGAAAAAGAAGGTTTAAGCGAAGAAGTAATACAGGAAGCTGATGGGTTTTTGAAGATACCCATGGTGGGTTTTACAGAAAGTTTGAACATCTCGGTTTCAGCCGCCATATTACTGCAACACCTAACATCAAAATTAAAAAATCAAGGGTCACAATGGCAGTTATCTGAAGTTGAAAAACTAGATAAAAGATTGGATTGGACAAAAAAATCAATCAAAAGTATAGATGATATATTGAGCAGATATTATGGCAAAATATGATTTTTCACTATATTTAAGGAGAACCCTTTAATTGATAAGCAAATGACTATACTACTTTACATTCTTATCGGACTTGTGCTGCTAATTTTAATATTGGCAATGATAGCACCCAAAACCTATGATGTTTTTCGAACTATAGAGGTTGCAAGGCCTAAATCTGAGGTATTCGAATATTTAAAATATTTAAAAAATCAAGATACCTGGTCACCATGGACGAAAAAAGATCCTAAAATGGAACGAAAGTTTACAGGTACTGATGGTGAAGTAGGAGCCGTCAATTACTGGAATGGGAATAAGGATGTAGGGGAAGGGGAACAAGAGATAACGAGAATCATTGAAGGTGAACGTGTTGAAGGGGAACTACGATTTCTAAAACCCTGGAAGTCCACCTCCGATTGCTATTTACAAGTTGATGATGCCAATAATGGTAAAACCAAAGTTACTTGGGGTTTTTCAGGCAAAAACAAGTTTCCTGTGAGTATTATGATGCTTTTTATGAATATGGATAAGGCCGTTGGAAAAGATTTTGAGGCGGGACTCTATGATTTGAAGTCAATTTTAGAAAAATGAAAACTAGGGACTTTAATATGATAGGCTGGTTTGAAATTCCTGTGAAAGATATGAATCGGGCAAAAACGTTTTACGAAAAGGTTTTTGATGTTACGATCAGCGTACATGACCTAGGTGGAATAATAATGGGCTGGTTCCCAGATGCAACTGGAAAAAAAGGAGCTTCCGGATCATTGGTGAAGCATAAAATGTACACACCAAGCGCTTCCAAAGGACCATTACTTTATTTTACGTGCCCCGATCTTTCCATTGAGTTGAGTAGGGTCGAAGACGCGGGAGGTAAAATAATGCAACCTAAGACTGAAATAGGGGGCGGACACGGTTCTATGGCGCTACTGAAAGATACTGAGGGGAATAGAATTGCCCTTCATTCGCTTAAGTAGGAAATAGGTTTTTTCTTTGATTAACCTTTTAGCGTTCGACCGGTGAATTGATTTCATCACCTCGATATGCAGTTCGCTCAATTGAATCAATAAATATGGCCAGAACCCCTAATCGGAAATAGCGTATTCGGACCCTGTGATGCTATATCCTTCAAATCAGATGATATTCAACATTCACAATCTAAGAATACCCATAAAAACTTCAACATAAAGCTTTTATCTAAACTATATCCACTTTAAAAACTTTGATTTTTAATACTACATTGGATTGGCCATAACTGCCTATTGTTCTACTATTTCCAAAAGCGCAATATCAAATTCACTCTCAAAAATGACCTTGCCTTTCTTCACTTCAACCGAAGTGTCTGAATACGTATCATAAAGCTTAGTGCCATCACCGAAGAAACCTTTTACCCAAAGGGATTTTTTGCCTTTTGGCAAATCCAACCCTATAACGACTTTATCCTTGAAATCATCTTTAATATAAGTTCTGCTAAATACATAAGGTTTTTTGGTAAGTCTCTTATGCTTGCCAGCACCAATTGCAGGATGGTTTTTTCTGAACTTACCCAACTTTTGCCAATGTGATAGGATATTCTTGGTTCCCGGTAAACTATCCTGATCTTCCCAATTCATAAATGATCTTAAAGTGGCATCGCCTTCTGTCCCATCTATAGTCAAATCCCGCGAGGATTCATCACCATAATACACTTGTGAAGCTCCCGGAGTAAGTAAAAGTACATTCGCAGACCGAATGGGCTTTTTCCGCTCTTTGTCGTAGGGTTCACCATCGTCATGCGAGGTGAGGTAGTTTACCACACTTTTATCTTTGAGTTTGGTATGTAACAGTTTACTGTATTTTTTGAATATGGATTCATAATCCTTGTCAGCATCCTTTTTTAGTTCAAAATTGATAAGACTGTTAAAACCATGGTTGAAATAATCTACTTTTTTGTCACCAAAATCAAATTCCCTTCCTCCGGAAATATTGTAATTATATACTTCACCCACCATAAAGAATTTATTATCATCCAAAACCTCATTAGGGTGCTTCTTTTTCCAGGTTTCGAAGGCTGTGGAAGCTTCTTTGAAAAGCTCTGCCCATGCATTTTCATTCACGTGTTTTACAGTGTCGACACGAAAACCGTCAATCCCTAAATCATTTACATAATCCGTAAGCCATTTCATAATGTAAAAGCGAGGGGCTCTAGGATAGCCAGTGCGTTGAAAAAACAATTGCAATTCATCTAGCTCGTTGCTTAATCTTCCTTCTTCTTTCCATTTGGCTAAAAGTGCATCAGGAAGCTCAACAGCTTCATTCGACTCTGTATAAACGTCAGGAAGATTATCAACCAAGGCACAAGCTGTGGTATTGTCGTAGGTAGTAAACTCACAAATAGGCTCCGTACGAACCCATTCATCTGGCCAAACGGAATCTTCATTTGTTACAGGACCCGTATGGTTCAAAACTACATCCATCAAAACTCGGATACCCTTATTATGAGCAGTTTTAACTAATTTTTCCAATTCTTTCTTTGTTCCAAAATTTGGATCCAAAGAAGTCCAATCCTTGGTCCAATAGCCATGATAACCATATGTATTTCCTGTAGATTCATCGGTATCACCATGAACTTGTTCAACAACAGGAGTAAACCAAATAGCATTTATACCTAGTTCAGTGAAATAACCATCCTCTATTTTTTGTGTAATACCTTCCAAATCACCACCCATAAATCCTCTTAGAACACCGGTCTCATTTGTTCTTTGAAAATTAACATCATTATCCTTGCGGCCATTATTGAAACGATCGGTAAGCATAAAATAGATATTAGCGCCTTCCCATACAAATGGGGCTGTGTTTTCTGGTTCTTGGATTTCCTCAGCGGATGCAATGTCAGGTTGCTTTATAGCTTCTTTTTTCTCCTGTATGCAAGAAACAAATAGGACAGATAGAATTACCAATAACAATAGTTTATGCATTTTTATCTATTTTGGCTAAAGCTATAAAATGCAATGGGAAATAGAAAATTTATTTCTTTCTATTTAAAACCTTGAACTCTTCATAGCAACTGCTAATGGCGTCCAATATCTGAAGATCGTTGGCCGTAGTGATGAAAGATTTGGAGTAGCTACAATTGTTTAGAATATCATCAATATCCATTTTTTCAATTTGAAGCAATTCAATAAGCGTTTCCCTATCGAACTTGGAAGCCAAAAGGTCCCGTATGGCATCATCCTCTTTAACCTGTCTCAATTTTCGCATTTGATTTGGCTTTTTTCCAAAGAGATTTCGTAATAAATCAGCTGGGTTTAAAATAGCACCCAGTACCTTGGTAACGGCGCTTGGGTTTTTTTTACCTGCTTCATATCCCACATTTAATCCTGAAATACTGTATTGATAGCCACTGTTTATAGGAATGTTTTTAACATCTATTTCAAGATAGCCCGTTAATTGATAAGGCCTAACTATGACTTCTTCCAGCGCATAAGCCAATTCAGTGAGTGCAATTTCGGTATCCTTGAATTTGAACATATCGTTGGTCACCCTTATTTTTTGCGATTTAAATCCAAGATAAGAGAAGTATATGGTGTCGTTTACAGCGGCTGAAATTGAAAACTCGCCCTTATTATTGGTAATTGTGCCAAGAACCTTGTTTAAATTTACGATATGGACACTTTCCAATGGACGATCGGACTGCGCGTTGACGACAATGGCACTAAAAATTTGGGTCTCTTCTTGAGTTTCTTGGGAAGTTCCAAGAAAACACGAAAAAAAGACTAGAAGCATAAAATATTTTACCATTGGCCTAAAATCCGAATAAAAAGATACTAATCAAAACTAAAAATACGCCGAAGCGTATTTTTAATATACAATTAACTAAAAGAAGTCGCTTTTACGTTTTTCCCTTCTTTTACCAGAATAACTTGAGTTGCCAGAAGATTTCCCATCCCTTCTTTTACTAGAGGTACTGCGATCTCTGCTTCTTCCACTACTTCCACTACTACCACTTCGACTGCGATCTCTGCCACCACTTCTCTTTCTATCCCTGCCTCCACGACCTCCGCCACCGCCAGGACTTTTAGAAACCTCGACGTTAACGAACCTTCCATCGACCTTGAACTCGGTAAAGGTGGATAATATTTTTTCAGTCACTTCCGCATCGGTATTGAAGAATGAAAAACTGTCTTTTACATCGACCTTGAATACATCTTCCTTGCCCAAACCAACGGTGTCACGAACAAAATCCTTTAACGACATCCAGTCGTAACCATCTTTTTCACCGACATTAATGAAATACCTTACGGAACCACTAGTAGGCCTATCGCCACCACGGTCTCCTCTGCGTTCACTTCGATCTCCTGAATCAGCGGTATTTAAATCCCGCGTTTTGTTGTAATAATTAAAGAAACGTGTGAATTCTACAGATACAATTTTTTTGATCAGTTCTTCACGATCAATACCCTGGAATACATCATTGATTGCTGGCAAATAATTTTCTACCTCTTCATTGATTGCAGTATCCTTGATTTTATTCGCTAAATGATACAGTTGAATTTCACAAATTTCCATTCCCGTAGGAATTGTTTTGGAAATGAACTTTTGCTGTATTTTGTTTTCTATCGCTTTGATTTTTCGCAGCTCACTTCTGGTAACAATCACCATTGAGATGCCAGATTTGCCTGCACGACCAGTTCTACCACTACGGTGGGTATATGTTTCGATTTCATCAGGAAGCTGGTAATTTATTACGTGGGTAATGTCATCAACATCGATACCACGTGCGGCTACATCTGTGGCAACCAACATCTGTATCTGTTTTTTACGAAAGGAATTCATTACCAAATCCCTTTGGTTTTGACTTAAATCGCCGTGCAAGGCACCGGCGTTATAGCCATCTTCAATCAACTTTTCGGCTACTTTTTGGGTATCGCGTTTTGTTCTACAGAATATCACTGAGAATATATCGGGATTCGTATCTGCCAATCTTTTTAAGGCAGGATAACGATCTCTTCCGCCAACAACATAATACTCGTGCTGAACGGTGGAAGTTCCTGCATTTCTGGTGCCGACGGTAATCTCTTCGGGTGAATGCATGAATCTTTTGGCAATGACCGAAACTTCTTTGGGCATGGTTGCTGAAAACAACCAAGTGGATTTTTCGTTAGGTGTGTTTGAAAGTATATCTTTTATATCCTCAAAAAAGCCCATATTAAGCATTTCATCAGCCTCGTCAAGAATACAATAGTCGATTTTGGAAATATTGACCAAACCACGGCTTATCATATCTTTCATACGACCTGGAGTTGCAACCACTATTTGTGCTCCTTTTTTTACCTGTCTGGCTTGATCTGTAATACTGGCGCCACCATAAATGGCGACGACATTAATACTTCTCTCGTACTTAGCGTACAGTTTGAGTTCGTTGGTAATCTGTAAACAGAGTTCTCGGGTAGGGGAAAGGATCAAACCTTGGGTAGTTCTACTTTCGCTATCGATTTTTTGGATTAATGGGAAACCAAATGCAGCGGTTTTACCAGTTCCTGTTTGTGCTAAGGCAACCAAATCGGTTTCACTTTCCAATAAAATTGGGATGGCTTTTTCCTGAACTTCAGATGGGGTTTCGAACCCTAAATCGGTAACAGCATCCAATAGGGACTTCTGCAGTCCCAGTGCTTCAAATTTTGTCATAATATGTTATCGTTAATCGCAAATATGTGTGTTGTATAGAGCGATTATCGTTTATAACCCATTAGACTCAGCGCAACACCTGCCATACCGGCGGCAATTATTAAAGGTGCAAAGGTACTGTTATTTATTTATATGTGGAATTTGAAGATTGAAGAGGACAGAACCTATA
>JBATIW010000207.1:0-9699 GCA_049668005.1 Maribacter sp. | reverse complement strand
GGGCTTTTAATTATAATTTGAATTTAATCTACTTATTTAACCAAGTTGATTTCAACTCTTCTGTTTTGTGTTCTACCAGATCTTGTGTTATTAGGAGCAATTGGTTTAGCTTCTCCATAACCGATAGCGGTCAATCTATCAGAACCAATTCCTTCTTTAATCAAGAAGTCTCTCACAGAGTTAGCACGCTTTTCGGATAATGATTGGTTCAATTTCTCGCTACCAACACTATCTGTGTGCCCTTCAACTGTAAAATTAGCGGTAGGATATTCATTCAAGATTTTAATGATATCTACAAAGACAGATACAGTTTCAGTTTTCAATGTTGCTCTACCAGTATCGAACAAGATAGTTCTTGCATAGTCGTTCAATTGTTTTTGAACTTCTTCAGTTACTTCAGGACAACCGTTGTTTGCAACAGTTCCAGCAACGTCAGGACATTGATCATCTTTATCCAATACACCATCACCATCTTTATCAGCCCATGGACATCCTTTGTTTTCAGCAGGACCTGCTTCGTTTGGACATTCATCTTCTTTATCAGCAACACCGTCACCGTCAGCATCAGGACAACCAGCTAGAGCAGCTAAACCAGCTTCACTAGGACAAGCATCGTCTTTATCAGCAACACCGTCACCATCAGCATCAGGACAACCGTTCATTTCTTTAGAACCTGCTTCGTTTGGACAGCTATCTTTGCTATCTTCGATACCATCACCATCAGCATCAGGACAACCATTGAAAGCTTCAAGACCAGCAACTTCTGGACAAGCGTCATCTTTGTCATAAATACCATCGCCGTCAGTATCAGTACCACCAAATTTAATGGAAAGGCCAGCTAAATGCTGCAAGTGTGTAACACCATAATCCTCAAAGGCATGCTTATACTGAGACTGTAAAGTAAGACCAAGGTTTTCCGTAAACCAGAAATTCACACCTATACCACCGTTAACAGTACCTGCTCCGATTTCATCAACCCAAGTGTAACCACCGCCGATTTCCAAGAAAGGATCCACAACAGTGTTTTTCAATAAATTGTATTTGATTGTACCATCAATCGCATAATGCGAAAGATCATCAACAGCAGTATCACCAAATTTGCTTATTTTATTTAAAGAACCTCTAGCACCTACAGAGAAACCATCACCTACTGATTTAGATACACCAACGTAAGAAATAGAAGGAAGAATGTTCCAGTGATCATTTGCATTGAAGAATTCGTTACCAAAAGAACTTACATCACCAGTTGGATATACGTCAATGGCATTTACCCCAAAACTAACTTGCCAAGGGTTATTCTCGTCTTGCGCTTGTATGTTGTTATAACCTACAACAAGTAGGGCAACAACCAATAATTTGCTAAGATGTTTCATGTTCAAAATTTTAAGTTTAAGTGTTTATTAGCTGCAAATGTAAGTTGTTAAATATTATTAACAAAATCATATTCCTATTTTTTTTAACGTTGTTTATAGGTTAAATAATGCATTTAAACGATTTTTAATTCTTTACCCACTTCTATGAATGCATCAATAGCCTTGTTCAAATGTTCAATTTCATGGGCTGCTGAAAGCTGAACCCTGATTCTTGCCTTTTCCTTAGGGACTACAGGGAAGAAAAAACCAATAACGTAGATGCCTCTTTCCAATAACATATTGGCCATTTGTTGTGATAATTTTGCATCGTACAACATAACGGGAACTATGGCTGAATCACCATCTATAATATCAAACCCAGCCTCTTTCATTCCTTTTTTAAAATAGTCGGTATTGAATTGAAGCTTATCCCTTAAGGAAGTATCCTTGCTTAACATATCAAAAACCTTTATTGAAGCACCAACTATTGCGGGTGCCAATGAGTTTGAAAATAAATAGGGTCTTGAGCGTTGTCTGAGTATTTCGATAATCTCTTTTTTTCCAGTCGTATAACCACCCATTGCTCCGCCCAAAGCTTTACCTAATGTGCCGGTAATGATATCAACACGGCCCATAACCCCTTTTTCTTCAAGAGTGCCTTTGCCTTGTTGTCCTATGAAACCGGCTGCATGGCATTCATCAACCATTACCATCGCATCATATTTATCTGCTAGGTCACAGATTTTATCCAATGGGGCCAATAGGCCATCCATGGAAAAAACACCATCTGTCACAACGATTTTAAATCGAGCTTTGTCTTTTTGCGCCTGAATCAATTGTTTTTCCAAGGATACCATATCGTTATTTGCATATCGATAGCGCATGGCTTTGCAAAGACGAACACCATCAATAATCGATGCGTGGTTCAGTGAATCTGATATAATCGCATCCTCTGCACCTAATAATGGCTCGAAAACGCCTCCGTTGGCGTCAAATGCCGCAGCATATAATATGGTGTCCTCAGTCCCATAAAATTCAGCAATTTTTCTTTCAAGTTCTTTATGGATGTCTTGTGTTCCACATATGAAACGAACTGAGGACATGCCAAAACCGTGGGTGTCCATTGTGTCTTTTGCCGCTTGTATTACATCTGGATGGGAGGAAAGCCCCAAATAATTATTTGAGCAGAAATTAATTACTTCCTCCCCAGATGATATTTTTATTACAGCATCCTGTGGGGATGTAATTATGCGTTCTTTTTTGAAAAGGCCATCATTTTTAATGGCCGCTATCTCCTCAGTCAAATATTCCTTGATTTTTCCGTACATATTGTATAGTATTTAAACGTATTCGATTTTTATATCATTATTAATATAGGTTAAGATCTTTTTTTCTATTTCATAACCCATAGTTTCCAGTGCATCTGCATAGGAATTCAGTTGTTCTATATAAGCTTTGTTTTCCTTTCCAGTTTTATAATCTATGATCGTCGCTCTATTCCCAATAATTATAATACGATCGGGGCGTAATATTTCTCCTTCCCTAGTTATGATTTCCTTTTCATTTTTTATTACAACTCCCTTTTGAAAGTACATTTCAAGATCAATATGGCTTATTACCCGGTTTATTTTTGTTTTGAGATCATCAACTTCAACTTTATTGATTGATCCCTTTTGCTCCAGGTCAATAAAAACCTGGTCAATATCATCTTTGGTCTCAATGAGCCCCATGATGTGATGAATGAGATTGCCTTTTGTCAAAGCAGCTTCTTGCTCTGTATCCCAAAGTAATCCGGCTTTTGTCATGATACTGAAATTAGGGTTTTCCTTATTGGTATATTGATATGGAATACCTTTCTCAATGGCGCTATTCTTTTCAATTGAATTGGGATTCAAGGTGCCAAAAGTATAGATTAGCTTTGAATCATTCCAAAGTTTTTTTTCTTTCAAATAATGAATAAAAATATCTGAATAATGGGTTTTTCTTTCTGATTTAATCGAGGCATCGTCTTTTTGAGTGATAATATATAAGGCTTTTTCAGCCCTGGTCAAGGCCACATATAATATATTGAAGGCATCCAGCTCTAATTTGTGCTGCTCATTATGAAAAGCAACCGCAGCAGTTTCATTGTAATTGACAACTTCCTTTTTCTTGCTAATTAGAACCTCCTCGAACTCGTTAAACCTTAATTTATCGACTTTTATCCACAATTTTGGATCTATTTCCTTGTAGATATTTGAATTGGCAAAAGGGAAAATAACGATAGGAAATTCCAATCCCTTTGATTTATGAATACTCATAATCTTTATCGCATTCAGATTGTTTGGCGCAGCTATGCTATGTTTATCTTTTTTCTTTTCCCAATAGGATAGGAAAGTATGAACGCCCGCTCCTTCTTTTTGTTCAACTTCAAGAACCATGTCCAACAGAAAAGTAAGATAGGCGTCAGAACCATCTATTAAACGAAATTGTTTAATGGCAATTTCCAAACCATCATAAACTGATTTTTGACTAAGCACGGCTATATCAAAGTTGTATGATTCTTTCAAGAATTTTCCCAATTCCTTCAGATGAGTACTAATCAATGAATGTTTGTTCTCTTGATCGCCTGATAGAAAGTAAAGAATATTATAACTGGCCTCCAGATTATCCTGCTGATTATTATAAAGCAAGAGATTAATAAGAAATTGCACCTTTTTATTGTTCGATATCAATAAAGAGTCGGGCGAAATAATGGGCACCTTCTTTTCGGACAAAAAATCCGCTAGTATAATTCCATGTTTATTGTCGCGTACCAAAATGGCAATGTCATTATAGGAATACGCTTTGTGCAAAATTGAATGAATGGTTTTTAATACTTCTTCACAATAAAGCAAATCCAAATCCTGGTCTTCTTCTGTTTCCAAAAAGGTAAGTTGAACAAGACCATCCTTTTTTTTATTGAATTTTTGCCGATTGCCTTTTTCAAAAAGACCATGGTATAATTGGCTGCTCAGAAGCGGACTTGTTATCGTAAAAAAGTCATTATTGAATTTTATAATTTCTTCATGACTTCTATAATTTGAGGGTAAGTCAAAAATCTTTGGCGAAATCACAAAAGGATTGGTATTTCCGTTGATTAAGCCCAAAAACTGCTCGGCTTTGCCTCCACGCCATCTATAAATGGCTTGTTTTGCATCGCCAACCAGAAACAAGGAGCCTATGTTGCCTTGATTATCCTCACCCTCTAGGGCATTGCCTATTAAAGGCACAAGATTATTCCATTGTAATTCTGAAGTGTCTTGAAATTCATCTATGAAGTAATGACGATATTTCTCCCCTAAACGTTCATAGATAAATGGTGCCGGTTGATTCTTTATTTCGTTTGAAATTATTGTATTGAATTCTGAAATTGAAAGTTGCCCTTTTTCCTCTTGTATTTTTTTCACCTCTTTTTGAATGGCATTCAAAACGGTTAGCGGCACTAAGTTTTTGTAAATATTGATTAAGAATACCATCTGATGGAATACGTCTTCAATTTTTTTGAATATATTCATGAATTGAGGATGCAGGCCATCCAATATTGCCTTTATATCTTCAGGACATGATTTTGTGTAAAGCGGCTCAGTTTCAAAATTCCGTTTCCAACCAGCGTCAAAATCCAATCCAATATCCCCGCTTTCTATCTTCATCATGAATTTTGGAAAAAACCCCGATTTGAAATCCGATGTCACTAGTCCATTGTCCTGAATTAACCTTAGGGCTTTTGAGGCATTTTCGACCAATTCATGTTTGTAGCCCTCAATATGTTCGGTGATTACCTTTTTTAATTCTTTAAAATCCGTTAGATCCTTATCCTGGATTAGTTTTAAGTGTTCGGCATTTGTTTCATTGAATAGTAGCTTTCCAATTTTGTTCAAGTCAAAAGAAACGTCCCAGCTTTTATCTTCATTGATCTTTTCTAGGGCAAAATCCATCAAGACTTTGGTCATTGCCCTATCTTGGCCAACTTTTTCCAATAGTTTGTCAACCGCTTCATTCAACAATAGGTCAGTATCAAGGACAACTTCGAAATTTTGTACTATTTTAAGGTCCTTAGCAAAGGTCCTGATGAGCCGATGGGTAAATTTATCAATGGTTGATATGTCGAAGAAGCCGTAGTTGTGCAAAATTTCCTTGATTGTTTTTTTTGCTTTTTCCCGAAGTTCACTTAGGTCAAGATCCAGTTCTGACATAAGTTCAACAAACAAAACAGAGGCCCCTTCATTGGTATTGGTAGTTGAAAATTCATGAAGACTATTTAGAATCCTTTCCTTCATCTCATTGACCGCCTTATTGGTGAAAGTAATGGCCAAAATTTGACCAAAGGATCCTGGAATTGAAAGAACTATTTTGAGGTACTCCTTGGTTAGTGTATGGGTCTTGCCAGAACCCGCTGAAGCATTGTAAATTTTAAAAGGATAACCAGCCACTTATTTTTATCTGCAAATTACATAATCTAAAATTGTTCTTAACAAAATATTATCTGAATATGTCTGCTAAAAAATGTAAATTTGGAGAACATTTTTTCTAACATAAAAAATACAATTATGGCTTTTGAATTACCTAAATTACCATATGCATACGATGCATTGGAACCACATATTGATGCTAGAACCATGGAGATTCACCATAGTAAACATCACAATGGATATACAAATAATCTTAATGCAGCAATCGCGGGAACAGAATTGGAAAAGAAATCTATCGAGGATATTTTAACCGGCCTGGATATGAACAACGGGGCTGTTAGAAATAACGGTGGAGGTTTTTACAACCATGCATTATTTTGGGAGATAATGTCTCCAAATGGAGGAGGGGAACCTTCTGGGGAATTGGCTAATGCTATAAATGATGCCTATGGTTCGTTTGAGTCTTTTAAAGAAAAATTCAGTAGCGCTGCTGCCACTAGATTTGGTTCAGGATGGGCTTGGCTTTGTGTTCATAAAGGAGGAAAGGTAGAAGTTTGTTCTACACCAAACCAGGACAATGCACTAATGCCAAATGTTGGTTGTGGCGGGCATCCTATTTTGGGATTGGATGTTTGGGAGCATGCTTACTATTTAAACTATCAAAATAGAAGACCTGATTATGTGAAGGCATTTTTTAATGTAATCAACTGGAATAAGGTGGCAGAACTTTATGCCGCTAATAAATAGGTGACGAAAGATTCCAAAAAGCCCTTTAAAGCCTAGGCTTTAAAGGGCTTTTTGTGTTTTAAATAGAAAAGGGTGGAGAAGCCTCCACCCTTTTCGTCCCAAATCTTACCATAAACTTAACCTACTTATGCTATGGCAATACTAAATTACTGGTATTGTGGGAAATAAAAAAGAAATTTTAACAAATTTTGGAATTTTCCACCATTGATTATATGGCTTATGACGCTGTAAAGTGAGGTTTTTATTGTTAAATATCAGGTTTTGGATAATAAAAAAGGTGGAGCAATGCCCCACCTTTTTCCCCAAATCTTACCATGAACTTAACCTACTTATGCTATGGTCCTCCAAACATAGAACAAACAATCCCCTCAAAAAAAGGTTTTAGACGAACGTCATGATCTATGGATGAAATGCGCCTTGTCGTGTTTTGTATTACAATTGTTGTAAGAATAGATTTGAGACATTATCAAAAATAAAAAGGTGGAGCAATGCCCCACCTTTTTCCCCAAATCTTACCATGAACTTAACCTACTTATGCTATGGTCCTCCAAACATAGGGCATTAATTAAAACAGAAAAAAAGTAATAGATAAAAAGCCATAAGCTTGGTTAAAGTGTCAACCATTTGGAATAATACTAAAATACCGGAATTTATTAGAGGATTGTCAGCAAAGAAAAAATAAAAAAGGTGGAGAAGTCTCCACCTTTTTTGCCCCAAATCTTACCATGAACTTAACCTACTTATGCTATGGCAAGTCTAAAGTAGGTGGGTGCGCTTCCTTATAGGCTAAAAACCCGATAAAATGCGAATATTATCGATGAAATGCGCAATAATGTGCATTTCATCGATAATAGAATTAATAGGCCCTTTCGTTCTTTCCTTCGAAAAAGTTTATAAATGCCCTATTCACCACTCTATTCCCTCCTGGTGTAGGGTAATTTCCGGTAAAGTACCAGTCGCCTAAATTTTTTGGACAGGCTTTATGAAGGCTTTCAATGGTTTGGTAAATAATCTTGACCTCGGCCTTTATATCCTTTGGACTAAGAAGCACACCAATTTTAGCGGAAATCTGGTCAGCCGTAAAAGGAGCATAGAAGTCTTTGACATAGTTTATGACTTTATCATCATGTGAGTTAACTTGCTCCACACATTTATGATAGATCTTTTCTACTTCATCTAACATATTATGGTCTTTATGTAGCGCCAAAGTAGCTCTAAAGGCCGCAAAGTCTTCCAATTTGGCCATATCGATTCCGTAGCAATCGGGGTATCTAATTTGCGGGGCAGATGAGACCACTATAATTCTTTTTGGCGATAATCTATCCAAAATCCTAAGGATACTCTTTTTTAGTGTGGTTCCCCTTACGATACTATCATCTATAATAACCAAATTATCGCCCTTATCGACAGAACCATAAGAAATATCATAAATATGGGCAACCAAATCATCCCTACTACTATCTTGGGTAATAAAGGTCCGAAGCTTAGCATCTTTTATGGCCACTTTTTCGATTCTAGGCCTCACAGCAAGAATATCGTGAAGTTCTTCACTTGTAATTTTAGTTCCTATGGATAGAATTTGTTCTTCTTTCTTCTTATTCAAATAATTTTGGGCTTCCTTGACCAATCCAAAGAATGAGGTCTCTGCCGTATTCGGTATGTATGAAAAAACCGTTTTTTTAATATTGTGGTCAATGGCTTTCAAGATTTGAGGAAAAAGAAGCTTCCCCAATTCCTTGCGTTCTTGATAAATTTCTTTATCACTTCCTCTAGAAAAATAAATACGTTCAAAAGAACAGGCTTTTCTTTCTTTGGGTTCTAGAACCTGTTGTATAGATGAAGTACCAGCTTTTTTAATGATAATGGCACTTCCGGGGTCTAGTTCTTTTACTTCCTCAAAAGGAACATTGAACACCGTTTGTATTGCTGGCCTTTCCGAGGCAACAACAACAATCTCATCATCTTTATAGTAGTAAGCAGGTCTTATTCCCGAAGGGTCTCTCAGGACAAAGGCATCACCATGGCCCAACATACCCGCCATAGTATAACCACCATCAAAATTTTTGGTAGCTCTTTTTAAAATTTTCTTCAAATTTAAGCGCTCAGCTATCAAAGGTGAAGTCTCTAATTTGTTATAACCTTCGTTTTTTATTTGTTTATATAATTTGGCTACAGCATCATCTAAAAAATGACCGATCTTTTCCATAACGGTGACAGTGTCCGCCATCTCTTTAGGGTGCTGTCCAAGTTGTACCAGATTGTCGAAAAGCTCGTCTACATTGGTCATATTAAAATTACCTGCAACGATTAAATTACGGTGCATCCAATTATTTTGTCTTAGAAATGGGTGTACGTTTTCGATACTGTTCTTTCCAAAAGTTCCATAACGCACATGGCCTAAGAGAACCTCACCTACATATGGAATGTTTTTTTTCTGGGCAGCAACATCATCCTTGTATTCCGGATGCTCAATAAATGCTGTATTGACACGGTCATTGATTTGGTCAAAAATATCTTGGATAGGCTGTTTCTGAACTGACCGAACCCTACTCATATACCGTTCTCCAGCATTCATATCTAATTTGATACTTGCAAATCCTGCACCATCCTGCCCGCGATTGTGCTGCTTTTCCATCATGAGGTACATTTTGTTTACCCCATAAAATGCTGTGCCATATTTCTCTTTATAATATTCCAGCGGTTTAAGTAAACGTATCACTGAAATTCCACATTCATGTTTGATCGCGTCGCTCATTGATTATATAGATTAAAAAAGCCCTGATTATTTAGTCAGGGCACGTCATTATTGTAATTCAATGTCAAATTGGGTCAAAGCTTTAAATTGATGCAATCTCTTATTGACTTCGTCCCTGTCCAAATCTTTCATTCTTTCGGTTCCAAAACGTTCAACACAGAAGGATGCCAAGTTAGAACCATGAATAACAGCATTTTTTAAATTGTTGAACGATGTGTTTTCTGTTGCTGCCAAATATCCAGCAAATCCACCAGCGAAAGTATCGCCTGCGCCTGTAGGATCAAAAACTTCTTCCAAAGGCAAGGCGGGTGCAAAAAACACATTCTCTTCATTGAACAATAATGCCCCATGCTCCCCTTTTTTGATTACCACATATTTAGGTCCCATTTTCTGGATTTCCCCTGCGGCCTTTACC